>RFOR01000003.1 GCA_009926525.1 Methylophilaceae bacterium | reverse complement strand
TTCAGCAGGTTGCTCAATGGCGGATATGGCGAACTTAGCTAAAGTGGAACGCTCACGACGTGAGTTATCTAAAGTGCTTGATTTTGATGAAAAAATAACGCCAGTCACATATATTAATTCCGCCGCAGATTTAAAAGCTTTTTGTGGGGAACATGGCGGTATTGTGTGTACCTCAACCAATGCGCCAAAGATTTTAGAATGGGCATTCCAGCAAAAAGAAAAAGTGTTGTTCTTCCCCGACCAAAACTTAGGTCGTTGGAGTGGGTACAAAATGGGTATCCCGCTTGAGCAAATGCCAGTGTGGGACCCTGACCAGCCGATGGGCGGTTTGACTGAAGAGCAGATCAAAAATGCGAAAATTTTGCTATGGAAAGGCCACTGCGCAGTCCATCAAATGTTCCGCGAGCAAAACATCACTAAATTCCGCGCAGAGCATCCTGAAGGCTTGGTGATTTCGCACCCTGAGTCGCCTTTTGAGGTTTGTTTGAACTCAGACTATGTAGGCTCAACTGAATACATCTTAAAGACGGTTGCTGATGCCCCTGCAGGCACGCATTGGTTGGTTGGCACTGAGCTTAACTTGGTCAACCGCTTGGCGGAGCAAATGAAGCCAAAAGGCAAAACAGTGCAATTTATGTCGCACGTGGTGTGTGAATGTTCAACCATGGCGCGTATTGACCCCCAACATCTTGCTTGGACGCTAGAAAATTTAGTTGAAGGTAATGTGGTTAATCAAATTAAAGTGCCGGCTAAAGAAGCGGCGCTTGCCAAACTTACCTTGGACCGCATGTTGGCGGTTTCGTAAACCCTTCGAGGCGACTGAATGCATAACACGCTACACATCGCCACTTTTAATATTCACAAAGGCTTAACGCACTTTAACGCGCGTTTTGCTTTGCATGAGCAGCGTGAATTATTACGCACTTTGCAGCCCGATATTGTTTTTCTGCAAGAAGTGCGCGATGAGCACGCGCCGCATAGTAAGCGGTTTAGCAATTGGCCGAAAGCAGGCCAAGCTTCTTTTTTAGCCAATGCCATTTGGCCACATTTTTCTTACGGTAAAAACGCAGTCTATCCCGCAGGGCATCACGGCAACGCCATTCTTTCTAAGTTTCCCATTTTTGCTGAAAACAATGCAGACATTTCAGCGCACAGCACCGAAGAACGCGGCATGTTGCATTGCACCATTCAAATTCCCAAATGGGATAAGCATTTGCATGCCATTTGTGTGCATCTTGGTTTGTTTGCCCGCTGGCGCCACGCTCAGTTACAAATGGTGGCTGACTATATTGATACCCATGTGCCAGTCGATGAGCCCTTAATGATTGCTGGCGATTTTAATGATTGGACAACAAGAGCTGGGAGCTTGTTTGCCGGCAAGCTTGGCCTACATGAAGTTTTTGAACAACACACAGGCCGCCATGCCAGAAGTTTTCCGTCAATTTTGCCGATATTGAGCCTAGACCGCGTTTATACCCGCGGCTTCCATAACCAGCATGCCGAAGTGCATTCGGGTTCGCGCTTTATTAAAATGTCAGACCATGCAGTGTTGACTGCGACATTAACTAGACACCGCGCTGATTAAAAAATGATTAATTTTCTAAACGGCAATCACATCAAACTTCTTCGCAATGGTGCAGAATACTTTCCAGCGCTAGAAGCGGCGATTGATGCTGCGAAAAATGAAATTTATCTAGAAACCTATATTTACCAAGCGGATAAAACCGGCATTAAAATCGGCAAAGCACTCATGCGAGCGGCTCAGCGAGGTGTGTCAGTTTGCTTATTGCTAGATGGTTTTGGTAGCCAGGATTTAGCGCACAACTACATTCAAAGCCTAGGTTTGGGCGGTGTGCAAGTGATGTTTTATCGAGCCAAGATTTCACTTTGGTCGCTTAAGAAAAATCGGCTACGTCGTCTGCATCGCAAGATGGTGGTGATCGATCAACAAGTTGGTTTTGTGGGTGGCATTAATATTATTGATGATGACGATGTGCCCAGAGGGGCCACATCCCGTGTTGATTATGCTATTCGTGTAGAAGGTGCTTTATTGCCAATGCTGTATGCTAGCGTGCATAAGCTTTGGCGACACATCGCATGGTCGCAATTGCGTCCCCTTAAAAAATCAGTTGCAGCGCTTAGCCCATGCCACTCCTCACATCACGATGGCATAAAGGCTGCATTAGTTTTACGTGACAACATCATGCATCGCCGTGATATTGAAGAAGCTTATTTGTCAGCCATTCAATCCGCAAAAACAGAAATTATTATTGCGAATGCCTACTTTATTCCTGGCATGCGCTTTCGCAAGGCGCTAATTGATGCCGCCACTAGAGGTGTCAGCGTTAAATTATTGTTACAAGGTCGTGTGGAGTACTTTGGTATGTTGGCCACCCATGCTTTTTACAGCCTATTTTTAAAGCATGGCATAGAGGTTTTTGAATACCGCAAAAGCTATATGCACAGCAAAGTTGCGGTCATTGATCTTGAGTGGGCAACAGTTGGTTCTTCCAATATTGACCCATTTAGTCTGCTATTGGCACGAGAGGCCAATGTGGTAGTGTCAGACAAAACCTTTGCCGCCGAACTTCGTGCGGACATCCTCAATACCATTCAAGATGGCGCAAGCAAACTCAGCCATGAAGATTGGCGCCATCGCCACTTGGCGGGGCGCTTTGCTTCATGGCTGGCTTATGGGTTTTTGCGCCTATTTTTGGGGCTGATTGGGTATTCGAACGAGCATTAGATTGTACTAAGCTTAATGGCGATGATTTCGTTATAATTGGACATGAAAATTACACTGACTTTGATAAAGTCTGAGAGGTTGAAATGAAACAGAATTTTAATATTGTTCCACGATTGTTTTTGTTAGCTTTACTTGCTTCTTTAACTGCTTGTAGCACCTTCAAAGACTTAACCAATGTGGATTTAGCCAGCATGAAAGTTTGGCCTTTTGGTAATACTGAAGCACCGCGGGTTTATCAACCAGCTAACTCTGTGCCTTACATGTGTGAAGGCAATAAAAAATTCTTTGTACGCATCTTAGAGAATGGCGCTTCTGCTTGGTTGATTTTACCTGACCGTGAAGTGTTATTGGCACAGTCTGGCTCAAGCAAAGTCTATACAAATGGGATTAGCAAATTAGATTTAAGCAGCGACGATGTAAGCTTAGTGGTCAATGAGACGACGAAATATGTAGCTTGCAAAGCTAATGGCGTTGCTAAAGTGACCAAGGTTGAACCTGCACCTGCGGTTGCACCAGTCGTCGTGCCGCCGCCAGTAGTTGCAACACCGCCAATAGTGAAGCAAGAGCCTGCCCCAGTGGTTGTAGCTGAGGTGGTAGAGGCAAAGCCGGCTGAAACACCAGTTGCGGCGAATGAAAGTTTGAAAGAAGCCCCTGTCGCTGAACGAAAAGGGACAGAACAAGAAGCGGTATTAAAGACCTTGGATGCCTGGGCGAGTGCGTGGCGTAGTAAAAATACCGATGCTTATTTGAGTTTTTACTCAGCAAACTTTAAGCCAGAAGGCATGAGCCAAAAAGCTTGGATCGCGCAACGTAAACAACGTTTAGGGTCAAACCCAGCTGAAATCACGTTGGTATTGGAGAGCGTGAAAGTTGGAGCGGATGCGAATAAGGCTGAGGTGAGCTTTGTGCAGCGTTATACCAGCGGCAAGGTAAGTGATACCGTGGTTAAAGTATTGCACTTCGAGAATGAAAATGGTCATTGGTTTATTGTAAAAGAGACCGCACAGGCTAAAAAGTAAGCATGAGCTGCCACAGCTATACATAGGAAAAACATCATGAAAAGCTATCGTAAAGAACTTTGGTTTAATCCACCGACTCGCGTGGCTTTGATTAATATCACCAACCAAATTAATGAATGCCTGCGTGAAAGCGGCGTGCGTGAAGGTTTGGCGTTGGTGAACGCCATGCATATTACGGCGAGTGTATTTATTAATGATGATGAGTCAGGCTTGCACCACGATTATAAAGAGTGGTTAGAGCGCCTTGCGCCACATGAGCCTATCCGCAATTATCGTCATAATGATACTGGTGAGGATAACGCTGATGCCCACATGAAACGCCAGATTATGGGTCGCGAAGTAGTGGTAGCCATCACTGAAGGTCGTTTGGATTTTGGTCCCTGGGAACAAATTTTCTATGGTGAGTTTGATGGACGTCGTAAAAAACGGGTGTTGGTGAAAATTATTGGTGAGTAATGTCAGATTCATTCAAAAGGCGCTAATCTCCATAAGAGCTAGCGCCTTTTTTATTAGACGCGGCGCCAAAACAGCAACAGATTTTTAATAAAGCCTAGTATTCATTATTGGGTAAATAACAAGAGGCTGAGTCGATGAGTGCATCAAAATCAACAACGCTAAAAGCCTTCGCAGCAGTGATATTACTTTCTGTGTTATGGGGTTATAACTGGGTCGTCATGAAATATGCCTTGCTTGATGCAGGGGCATTTCAGTTTGGCGCACTGCGAACCTTTTTGGGGGCCTTGTGTTTGATGGGCGTTTTGTTGGTGCTCAAAAAACCAATGCGCCCGAGAGAAGTGCCAACGCTTATTTTGCTGGGGATACTTCAAACCTGTGGGTTTACGGGTTTGATTATTTGGGCGCTGGTGCATGGGGGTGCGGGTAAAACAGCTGTGCTGACATACACCATGCCATTTTGGGTGATGGTGCTGGCATGGCCTTTGTTGGGAGAAAAGATTCGCGGTTTGCAGTGGGTGGCCGTGTTTTCATCTTTGGTGGGTTTGGTGCTAATTTTCGATCCGCTACATTTGGGTGGCGATGTGTTTAGTATGAGTCTGGCAGTAATTGCTGGTGTTTTCTGGGCACTGGCGGTTATTTTGGCTAAAAAGCTTCATCATCGCGCGCCTAATTTAGATTTGGTTTCATTAACTGCTTGGCAAATGTTTTTTGGGTCATTGCCTTTGGTTGTTGTGGCTTTTTGGGTGGATGCACCGCCGATTGATTGGTCGCCAAGATTGTTTGCTGCCATTGGCTTTAATGCCATTTTATGTAACGCATTGGCTTGGCTGCTATGGCTTTATGCTTTGCAAAGACTAGCCGCTGGCGTTGCAAGTATGACTTCTATGCTAGCCCCGCTCATTGGCGTGATGGCGGCTTGGATTCAACTAGGGGAGCAACCATCGACATCCGAGATCGTGGGGATGCTGTTAATTGGCTTGGCCTTGATTGTCATTTCTGTGCATGCCATGAAAGCGCAAGAGGAAATAGAGCCGGCAATGGGCCAAGACTAATGCTTTAACACCTAAAGTGCGCAAGATTAAAAGCCTTAGCGCTTTATGCTAAAATTGTATTATTTTTCAGCAATAGAGGGTTAGGTCATGGCAGGGCATTCCAAGTGGGCCAATATTCAGCATCGTAAGGGTCGTCAAGATGCTAAGCGTGGCAAGATTTTTACGCGTCTCATTAAAGAAATTACCGTCGCTGCTCGAATGGGTGGCGCTGATGTGGGAACCAACCCACGTTTACGGATGGCAGTGGAAAAAGCCAAAGGCGAATCCATGCCTAAAGATAATATTGAAAATGCAATTAAACGTGGTGCTGGAACACTTGAGGGTGTGAACTACGAAGAAATTCGTTACGAAGGTTATGGCATTAGCGGTGCTGCTGTGATTGTGGATTGTTTAACCGATAATCGTAATCGTGCGGTGGCAGATGTGCGTCATGCGTTCACTAAATTCGGTGGCAATTTGGGCACGGACGGTTCTGTAGCATTTATGTTTAAGCATTGCGGTAGTTTGCTTTTTGCACCTGGCACAAGTGAAGATAAAGTCATGGAAGTCGCTTTAGAGGCCGGTGCTGAAGACATTATTAATAACGATGATGGCAGTATCGAAGTGATTACAACGCCAGCGGACTTTTCTGCTGTGAAAGAGGCATTAGAAACGGCTGGTTTAGAGGCAGTGCTTGCTGAAGTCACCATGAAAGCAGATAACGAAACAGTGTTTACTGGCGATGACGCAGTGAAAATGCAGAAACTACTTGATGCCTTAGATGACTTGGATGATGTACAAGAGGTTTACACTTCAGCGGTGATTGAAGAGTAGTGAGTTTTCATAACGCCCCAGTGAATGTTGTTAGAATATTGGGGATAGACCCAGGCTTGCGACTCACTGGTTTTGGTGTGATTGAAAAAGTAGGTGAGAAAATCACCTACATTGCGAGCGGTACGATTAAAACTGCCAGCGCGAAAACCGAAGAAAGAGAAGAGTTGCCAGCGAGGCTTAAAATCATCCTCGATGGTTTATTTGAAGTGATCGATACTTACCAGCCTAATGAGGTTGCCATAGAAAAAGTGTTCGTTAATGTGAATCCTCAATCGACTTTGCTTTTGGGCCAAGCGCGCGGTGCTGCGATAAGTGCCGCAGTGATTCGAAATTTAAGTGTGGCGGAATATACAGCACTTCAAGTCAAACAAGCGGTGGTTGGTAACGGCCACGCTGCAAAGGAGCAAGTCCAAGAAATGGTCAAACGTCTGCTCACACTTCCTGCAACACCTAAACCTGATTCCGCCGATGCACTTGCATGCGCGATTGCGCATGCGCATGGTGGTCAAGGCATGGGAAAGCTTGCAACAGCTGGCTACCGTGTAAAAGGAGGTAGGCTCGTATGATTGCTCGCTTAAAAGGGATATTGATTGAGAAAACGCCGCCGCATGTGGTGATCGATTGCAATGGTGTGGGCTATGAATGTGAAGTGCCATTGAGCACTTTTTATAACTTGCCCAATATTGGTGAAACTCTCACCTTACTCACACACTTTGTGGTGCGTGAAGATGCGCAGCTATTATATGGCTTTGGCACGGAGCGCGAGCGTGCGACATTCAGACAATTGCTTAAAGTGAATGGCATCGGTGCAAAATCTGCACTTTCAATTTTAAGTGGTTTGTCTGTGGAAGATTTAATTCAAGCGATTGCGCTACAAGAAACGGGCTTGCTAACGCGTGTGCCTGGGGTTGGTAAAAAAACAGCAGAGCGCTTGTTGCTCGAGCTTAAAGACAAATTCTCAGTTGATGGCCTGACTGGTAACAGCAACACACCTAAGTCAGCGGCCAGTGACGTGCTCAACGCACTCGTTTCTTTGGGCTACAACGAAAAAGAAGCCCTGCTTGCAGTGAAACAATTAGCGCCTGATGTTGGCGTTTCTGAAGGCATCAAACTTGCCCTAAAGGCATTGTCTAAATCATGATTGAAACCGATCGTCTTATCGCCGCTGAGCCCTTAACCCAGCAAGAAGAAACGCTGGAAAGAGCACTTCGCCCTAAAGCCCTCGATGAGTATGTCGGGCAAGAAAAAGCACGTGGTCAGCTAGAAATTTTTATCAATGCGGCTCGTGGCCGCAGTGAGCCTTTGGATCATGTCTTGTTATTTGGCCCGCCAGGTTTAGGTAAAACAACCCTGGCGCACATCATCGCAAAAGAGATGGGTGTGAACATGCGCCAAACGTCAGGCCCTGTGCTTGAGCGTGCTGGCGACTTAGCGGCACTCCTGACAAATCTTGAGCCCAATGATGTTTTATTCATTGATGAAATTCACCGTTTATCACCAGTCGTTGAAGAGATTTTGTATCCAGCGATGGAAGATTACCGTCTAGATATTATGATTGGTGAAGGGCCTGCTGCCCGCTCAGTTCGTCTAGATTTGCCGCCTTTCACGTTAGTGGGCGCTACCACACGTGCTGGGATGTTAACTAATCCACTACGTGACCGTTTTGGGATTGTGTCTCGTTTAGAGTTTTATACTTCAGATGAATTGGCGCGGATTGTTCAGCGGTCAGCAGGGCTTTTAGAGGTTGCGATGCAAGGCGATGGTGCGCTTGAAATTGCAAAACGCTCACGCGGAACACCGCGTATTGCAAACCGATTATTACGCCGAGTGCGCGATTATGCCCAAGTCAAATCTGACGGGGTTGTGACTTCAGAGATTGCAGATGCTGCGCTCAAAATGCTGGATGTTGACCATCTTGGTTTTGACGTGATGGACAGAAAACTCTTGCTTGCTGTACTCGAAAAATTTGGCGGCGGTCCTGTGGGTTTAGATAATTTGGCGGCAGCAATTGGTGAAGAGCGCGATACGATTGAGGATGTGCTTGAGCCCTATTTAATTCAGCAAGGCTATTTGATGCGTACCCCGCGTGGTCGTGTGGCAACGCAACAAGCTTATCAACATTTCGGCCTTCCAATTCCTAAGGCGCTAGCAACGGGTGAGTTGTGGGCGGTGGAAGACGTTTAGAAAAGACGAAGATGAAATTTGATTGGCCTGTACAAGTTTATTGGGAAGATACCGATGCAGGTGGTGTGGTGTATCACAGCCAATACCTTAATTTTATGGAACGTGCACGCACTGAGTTTTTGCGGAATCTTGGTTTGATGCAAACAACGCTTAGAGATGATTTGGGTATTTTGTTTGTGGTGCGTGATATACATATTCGCTTTAAAAAACCAGCGAAGTTTGATGATGTGCTCCATGTAAATACTCAGCTTTTAAAGGTTGGCCGTAGCTTGCTCGAATTTGAACAAAATATATATCGCGGCGATGAACATTTAATTGCGGCTAAGGTCGATGTGGTTTGTATTGGCGCTGATAGCTTCAGGCCTGTGAGCATTCCAGACAAGATGTTAGGTTTGTTAACGCTTTAAATTTTAGATTTAATTAATAGAAATAGTGGAGAAATGATGACTGAATTACCAGCAAATGCTGCCGCAGATATGTCTTTAACGACGCTTATCACCGGCGCCAGTTTACCGGTGCAAATGGTGATGGCAATTTTGCTGATCGTGTCTATCGTTTCATGGTGGTACATCTTTATCAAAGTCATGACCATTGGCCGCGCAGAAAAAGAAGCTGAAAGTTTTGAGCATACTTTTTGGACCGGCGGTGACTTGAATAAACTATATGATGGCTTATCTGCAGGCCGTAATAAACCGCATGGCATGTCGAGCATTTTTGAAGCAGGTTTTAAAGAGTTTGTGCGCTTGAAAAAACAGCCTGGTTTGGAAGTAAGCGATTTAATGGAGGGCTCACGCCGTGCGATGCGAGCAGCTTACAACCGTGAAATGGACGATTTGGATTCGCACTTGCCCTACTTAGCCTCGGTTGGTTCAGTAAGCCCATATATTGGTTTATTTGGCACGGTCTGGGGCATTATGAATGCATTCCGTGGCTTGGCCAATATGGCACAAGCGACTTTGGCGCATGTCGCACCAGGTATTGCCGAAGCGTTGATTGCCACGGCGATTGGTCTTTTCGCGGCAATTCCAGCTGTGATTGCCTATAACCGCTTTTCGTCTTCTGTCGATCGACTAGCTGTGAGATATGAAAGCTTTATAGAAGAATTTACCAATATCTTGCAACGTAAGAGCTAAGCATGGCGCGCCTTCGCAAACGTAGAGCAATGAACCAGATTAACGTCGTGCCTTATATCGACGTAACCTTGGTGTTGCTGGTGATTTTCATGGTCACAGCGCCGATGACGAATCCTGGCGTGGTTGAGCTTCCTAAAGTAGGCGCTGAAGTGCTGAAGCAACAAACTGCACCTGTGGTGATTACGGTCATGGCGGATGGCAAAGTGCTATTTCAAGAAAAGAAAATGAGCAACGACCAACTGTTATTTGAAATTAAAAACCAAGTAACAAAAGAGCCGGATCGTGCTTTCGTGATTAGTGCCGACAAAAAAGTGGGATATGAGCACGTAGTAGAAGTATTGGCCTTACTCAAAAAATCAGGCGCTAAAGCAGGCTTACTATTGAATCCAGCTAACTAAAAAACGCATGATTCGTCAGCATGAAAAAGAGGTGGTTTGGCAAGCAGGGGCGTTTACTGCGCTGGTGCATGGACTTTTGTTGGCGCTTTTTCTATTTTCGTTTCAGTGGAAAACTGTGCAACCCATGAATATCGCTCAGGTTGAGTTGTGGGATAGTGTGCCTAGTCCAAATGCAGATCCAATGCCTGCGCCGCCACCGAAGCCTGAGCCTGAAACACCTAAACCAGAGGTGCCTAAAGTCGTTGAGCCAGCAAAACCAGAACCGAAAGTGGTGCCTGAGCCAGAACCTAAAGCGGAAATTCAAACAAAAAAAGTGCCAGTGACGCCGCCTAAAATGGAAAAGCCTAAGCCTGAGCCAGCCAAGCCAAAAGAAGAGAAACCTAAAGAGCTGCCTAAAGAAGAGAAAACAAAAGCCGATCCAGAGGCGCTGAAGAAGTTGCAACAAGCCTTATTGGCAGAGGATGCGCAAGCCCAAAAGCATGAAGCGGCTAAGCCCGAAGCAAGTCCCACAGGTTCAAAAACGGCTCAAGTGGCACAAACTGGCTCACCAAACGCTAGTGAAGTTGATAAATACAAAGGTTTGATTAGCAACAAGATTAAACAGCATGTGAATAAGCAATCTTGTGGGGCTGATAAAGCCATTAAAGTTTCTTTTATGATTTCACTCATGCCAACAGGTGAAGTAATGGGGCACCCTAAACTACTTAAAGGGAGTGGAATTCCAGCTTGTGATGATGCAGTTGAACGTGCGATTTTAGAGTCACAGCCATTACCTGTTCCTACTTCGGCGGATTTGTTTAGCCAGTTTCGTGAGTTAAATTTAGTTTTTAGCCCAAACGCCCCTAACTAATTTGATAGAATTAACCTATGATTAAAAATAAATTTTTTCTGTTTTTGCTTTTGCTTTTGCCGACTCTCGGAAGAGCTGAACTTACGTTAGAGGTTGTCGGCGGCGCAGCCCAGCAAATCCCGATTGCTGTTGTGCCTTTTTCTTCGCAGGCTGGGTCAACTCAGCTTTCGCAAGACAATATTAGCAATGTGATTGGTGCAGACTTGCGTCTGAGTGGTTTATTCCGCGTGCTTGAAACACGCGGTGTTAGCAGTCAGCCGCATACATTATCTGAAGTAAAATATAGTGATTGGACTGCTATTCAAGCGCAAGCATTAACCATTGGTTCTTTAGAAAGTTTGCCAGGCAATAGATTAAAAGTGTCTTTTAGATTGTTGGATGTGTTGAAGCAAAATCAATTGCTAGCGATGGAGTTTAATATTACGCCAGCCCAGCAACGTGCAACAGCGCACAGAATAGCGGATATGATTTATGAGAAGCTTACTGGCGAAAAAGGGGTGTTTGCGACTCGGATTACTTACGTGAATAAAGAAAATGGCCGTTATTCTTTGCAAGTTGCTGATGCTGATGGCTTTAACCCGCAGACAGTTGTGTCTTCAAAAGAGCCTTTGATTTCACCTTCATGGTCTCCAGATGGCACGAAGCTCGCTTACGTTTCTTTTGAAAAGAAAAAGCCTGTGATTTTTGTGCAGTCATTAGTGTCTGGTCAGCGCATTGTATTGGCGAATTTTAAGGGCAATAACAGTGCGCCAGCTTGGTCGCCAGATGGAACTAAGTTGGCGATTGTGCTGACTTATAGCGCAAACTCTCAAATCTATGTGATAAACGCAGATGGCACAGGACTTCAACAAGTGTCATTTAGTAACGGGATTGATACTGAGCCGGAGTGGTCGCCAGATGGCTCTTCTATCTACTTTACCTCTAATCGAGGCGGCGGCCCGCAAATCTATCGTATGCCTGCAGCAGGTGGTGAGGCAAAGCGTGTGACGTTTGAAGGTTCTTATAATGTGAGTCCCCACCTGTCAACCGATGGCAAGCTGTTAACGTTTATAAAACAGACGTCAACGGGTTTTAAGGTTGCAGTGCAAGATTTGGCCACAGGCCAAGTGCAGACGCTAAGCGACACATCACAAGATGAGTCACCTAGTTTCGCGCCAAACGGGCGCATGATTCTTTATGCGACTAATGTTGGTGGCAGAGGCTCTCTGGCTGCGGTTTCAGTGGATGGACGCGTTAAGCAGAGATTAAAAGATACTGGTGGTGATGTGCGTGAGCCATCTTGGGGCACATCACAGAATTAATTGGGTAGCTAAAAGATTTTTTTGTGTTTTTAAATTGGAGAACTAAGATGAAGAAAAGTTTATTGATGAGTGTGTTGTTGGCAGCAACTTTAGCTGCTTGTTCAAATAATGCGGTAAAAGAAAAGCCAGCCGCCCCAGTGGTAGAGAGTAGCAAGTCAAGTCAAACGAGCCAGCCAAGTGCTCCAGCTAAAGAAGAAACTGCTTCTACAGCATCGGCAGTTCAAACTGAAGTGTCTGTAAATCCACTTAAAGATCCAAATAACATTCTTTCAAAACGTAGTATCTACTTTGATTTTGATAAAGATGAAGTGAAGGCTGAGTTCCGTCCGTTGGTGGAAGCGCATGCTAAGTATTTAGTTGCAAACCCAAATGCTAAAGTGATCTTCCAAGGTAGCGCAGATAATCGCGGTTCACGTGAGTACAACTTGTCATTGGGTCAACGTCGTTCAGTCGCTGTGAAAAAAGCAGTGAATGTATTGGGGGCACAAGACAAGCAAATCGAAACAGTGAGCTATGGCGAAGAAAAAGCTAAAGATTGCAAAGACGAGACTTGTTACCAACAAGACCGCCGTGTTGATATCGTTTACGAAAACGAGTAATCAATATGCGTAGAATGATTCTGATAGGGGTTTGTTTGTTGAGTATCTCTCAATGGGCGCAAGCTGCTTTATTTGATGATAAAGAGGCGCGTCAACAAATTGTGGATCTACAACAAAAAACCGATGCCCAGAATCAGGCTACACAAGCGTCCTTAGAAGCATTAAAAAAATCTCAGCAGGCCTTGGAACAGCGCATTCTATCTATTGAGAATGTGATTAAAAGCCAAGGCCTGATGGATTTATTGAGCCAAATTGATCGGCTGAATGAAGAGTTAAACAAAGTAAAAGGCGAGTTAGAAGTCGCGCAACATAATATTGATGTGTCGCAACAGCGCCAAAAAGATTTATATGCAGATACGGATGGTCGTTTGCGTAAGTTAGAAGCTGGCAACAGTTCAGCGTCGAATATAGCTATAGCATCAGAAAACAAAGAGCCGCAAGCGCAAATTAATAATACCAATACAACGCCAGCTGAAAGCAGTGCAGAGTCGAAAGCGTTCGAGGGTGCACAAGCACTACTTCAAGTAGGTAAATACAAAGAGGCGTTTGATGCGTTTGATAAGTTTCTACAAGGTTATGCGAATAGTAAGCAAGTACCAAATGCTCAATATGGCCTAGGTTACGCTCAGTTTTCTTTGAAGAATTACAAGGCCGCGATTGCGACCCAACAAAAGCTAATTTCTCAGTTTCCGGATAGCCTGAAAGTACCGGATGCGAAATTTAATATCGCAAATTGTCAGATTCAGTTGTCTGATATTGAGGGCGCTAAGAAATCATTGCGAGATTTAATCGCTCAGCATCCCGCAAGTGAATTAGTTCCAAACGCGAAGCGTCGATTAGCGGTATTGGAATCCATCAAGAAATAATCTTAAACGCTTCATTTGAAGCTTGCCCATTATTATGTCCCTACGCATTTTCGAAATTTTCCATTCATTGCAAGGCGAGTCATCGCGTGTTGGCTTGCCTACAGTGTTTGTGCGCCTCACGGGCTGCCCATTGCGCTGTGGGTATTGCGATACTGAGTATGCTTTTCACGGTGGCGCTACACAGAGCTTTGATGAGATTTTGGCAACGGTTACTAACTATCAAGCCCAATACGTGTGCGTCACTGGCGGAGAGCCCTTGGCGCAAAAAGGCTGTCATCAGCTCTTAAAAATGCTTTGTGATGCTGGCTATCAGGTTTCGATTGAAACTAGTGGTGCGATAGATATTAGCCAAGTTGATCAGCGCGTGTCTGTGATTATGGACATCAAAACGCCTGGCTCAGGAGAAGCAAGCAAAAACCTTTGGAGTAATGTTGCCGCCTTGTCTGCAAAAGACGAAGTGAAGTTTGTGCTGGTGGATAGAACAGATTACGATTGGGCGAAGCAAATATTGGGTCAGTATGATTTAACTCAAAAATGCCCAGTATTATTTTCGCCAGTTTATAAAACGCTTCCGCCAGCGGATTTAGCCGCTTGGGTGTTGGAAGATCATCTTCCAGTACGTATGCAGGTGCAATTACATAAAATTCTTTGGGGCGAAAAGGCTGGGGTTTAAGGCCAGAATGAGATTAATGAAAAAAGCGGTTGTTTTACTTTCAGGTGGATTAGATTCTGCGACGGTGCTTGCGATTGCGAAAAGCCAAGGCTATGAATGTTATTGTTTAAGCCTTGACTATCATCAGCGCCATGTGGCTGAGCTTCAAGCCGCTAATCGCGTAGCAACTGCCCTTGATGCCAAAGCCCATAAAACCGTGCAATTGGATCTTTCCATGTTTGGCGGCTCTGCGCTCACGGACAATAATATTGATGTTCCAGAATCACCGAGTGATGGCATCCCCGTGACTTATGTGCCAGCCCGCAATACCATTATGTTGTCATTAGCTTTGGCTTGGGCAGAGACATTGTCCGCGCAAGACATTTTTATTGGGGTGAATGCGTTGGATTACTCTGGCTATCCTGATTGTCGCCAGGAATATGTGGCTGCGTTTCAACGCATGGCTAATTTAGCAACAAAAAGTGCAGTTGAAGGAAAGACAATTACCGTGCACGCGCCGCTGATTGATATGACCAAAGCGCAAATTATTCAGTGCGGTCATTCATTGGGCTTTGATTATGGGATGACGGTTTCTTGTTATCAGGCCGATGCTGATGGAAGTGCATGCGGCTTGTGTGATTCCTGCCGATTCCGAAAAGATGGCTTTTTTGGCGCGGGTTTGCCTGATCCAACACACTATCAACAGCCTGCTTAGTAAAGGCAATCAGATAAATTTGCAAATACCGCATATTTACCTTGCCAAAGTATTCGAAAATAACGTAAAATCCGCCCCTTTCTGTAAAAACGATTAGAGAACAAAATATTATGGTAATCATTCGACTAGCCCGCGGTGGCGCGAAGAAGACCCCTTTCTACAGCGTAGTAGTTGCAGATTCACGTAATCGTCGCGACGGCCGCTTTATTGAGCGTGTTGGCTTCTACAACCCATCAGCTAAAGAAGGCCAAGAAGGTCTTCGCTTAGATACAGCACGTATCAGTCATTGGCAAAGCAATGGCGCGCAATTATCTGATTGTGTAGCTCGCTTGGTTAAAGACAATGCTAAAGGCCCAGAATTCATGGCCGCTAAGAAAGCAAAAGATGCTGCTAAAGTTGCAAATGCTAAAGCTGCTGCAGAAGCTAAATTAGTTGCTGCTGCAAAAGAAGCTGCCGCTGCTAAGAAAGCTGAAGAAGAGGCTGCTGCGAAAGAAGCCGCTGAAGCTGCTGCCGCCGCACCTGCGGTAGAAGAGGTTGCAGAAGTTTCTGCTGAAGAGCCAGCTGTTGAAGTTGTAGCTGAAGAAGCTGCTCCTGAGGCAACTGACGCTGAATAATTCTTAAGGCTACGTGTGTAGCCTTAATGAAGCGTTGTTGTAAAACAATCAGTGAGTAATATGGTAGTCATGGGGCGCATCGTCGCCCCTTATGGCATTTTTGGATGGCTCAAAGTGCAGACAAGCACGGAGTCTATCGATAGCCTGTTGGATTACCCTGATTGGTGGTTGGGAAGAGATGATAATTCTACCCAGCCAGGCATTAAAAATTCACCTTGGCAAAAGTATGCGGTTGAAACAGCAAAAGTACATAACGATACTTTGCTGGTAAAACTCAAAGGGGTGAGTGATCGAGACACAGCCTTGGCGCTGAAAAGCAAACATGTGGCAGTGCCACGTGAAGAATTTCCAGAAGCGGATGAAGGCGAATACTACTGGTCAGATTTAATTGGATTAAATGTGACTAATCAACAAGGTGTTTTGCTTGGGTTGATAAGTGATGTCTTTGAAACGGGCGCGAATGACGTGATTGTCGTCAAAGACCCCAAAGATGGCAAAGAGCGTTTACTTCCCTTTGTTGATCAAACGATTTTAGAAGTAAGCATTGCTGAAAAAACGATGTTGGTCGATTGGCCGGTTGAGTGGGATGAGTAATTGATTCAGTTTGATGTCGTCACGCTTTTTCCGCCGATGTTTGATGCGATTAGTCAACATGGCATTACCGCAAGAGCGTTAGAGAATAAGTTATATAGTTTGTTTTTGTGGAATCCTAGGGACTACACAACAGACAATCACCGTACGGTGGATGATAGACCTTACGGTGGTGGCCCGGGCATGGTGATGCTGGCGGAGCCTTTAGAACAAGCAATACAAGCTGCTAAAGCAAGACAAGTGGCAGCAGGCGTAGCAAAACCTAGGGTGATTCATATGTCACCGAGCGGCAAGCCCCTCACACATGAGATTGTGATGGACCTGATTGCTAACTTAGAGTTTGCGGAGCAAGGATTGGTCGTGTTAGCGAGTCGGTATGAGGGTGTAGATCAGCGATTGTTAGATCGTCTGG
>RFOR01000200.1 GCA_009926525.1 Methylophilaceae bacterium | reverse complement strand
CCCTGCTCCCATTGCACATCTGTTCCCACATTGACAAACGCCACCACAATACCTGTATCTTGGCAGATAGGACGCTTACCCTCAGCACACATGCGAGAGTTAGTTAAAATTTGAGCAATCGCATCTTTTGCCGCTGGGGACTCTTCGATTTCATAGGCATCGCCCAGCGCCCGAATAAAATCCACAGGGTGGTAGTAAGACATAAACTGCAAAGCGTCTGCTACGCTTGCAACAAAGTCAGCTTTGGTGATAGTAGGCTTATTTAGGCTCATGTACTCGATCTGCTTAATGCAATAGTTGGGTTCACATCACGGCGTAAAATTTTGCCATTTTTGGTGCGTGGAAATTGGTCAGTAATATAAACCACTTTAGGCGCTTTGTATGCCGCCAAATGCTTTTTACCAAACGCGTATAAATCGTCCGCCGTAGCTGTGCTGCCGGGTTGCAGAATAATATAGGCCACCACCAACACTTTATCTTTTTCGATAGTTTCAGCCAAAGAAGCGCAATCCGCAACATCAGGATGCGACTTCAATACACGTTCCACCTCATAAGGTGAAACACGGAAACCAAAGCTCTTAATAATGTCGTCTTTTCGGCCTAAGAACCAAATATAACCATCTGCATCCATACGGGCAAAGTCGCCTGTAATAAACCAACCGTCATGTTTATGTTTCGCCGTTTCTTCAGGCTGATTCCAATAGTTGATAAATAGGCCAGGGTCAGTATCTGGAACACTGATTACACCCTCTTCACCCAGCGGGACAGGCTGCAACGTCTCAGGATCAAGTAAAGCAATATCATGGCCTGGCTGCGCAAAACCTGCTGAACCTGGACGAATTGGACGAGACTTGGTTTCACACAAATAATATGAAAACTCGGACATACCCACTGCTTCGTAAATATCAATCCCGAAGCGCTCATGCCACTGGGCTAAGACTTCATCAGACAAGTGTTCACCGGCGCTCATGCAATAGCGCAAACTAGGTAAATCTTTTTGCAAAAATTCCGTCTTTTGCAAAATCTGACGATAA
>RFOR01000199.1 GCA_009926525.1 Methylophilaceae bacterium | reverse complement strand
TGTCAGCGTCCAATATTTCACCCGTACGAGGATCCGCCTGTGAAGGGCCAATGGCAAATCCAACATCAGCACCACTAAACCAACGAATAGACGCGTGACGCGCATCCATGTTATTGAAATCGTCTGTAGCTTGCTGCTGCTTTACCACCAATGCGTTTTTGAAACCTGCTTTTTCAAATGCCTTGTTCCATTCCAACACGCCCGCCGTGACCGTGGCGCGGTATTGCTCTGGAATGTTTTTGTCCAACCAATAAACAATTGGCTCTTTTGGCTCAGAAACTAAAGCATAAGGATCTTTCTTCTCCAAACGCCAACGCTTAAGGTAATGCGTTTTAGATTTAAATTTGGCATCTGTCGTTAAGTCGGTCCTAGCCACAGTAAAGAAGCCAACTCGCTCGTCAGCTAACCGAGTTTGCATGGGTTCGGGCAAGGGCATTAAGCTGTAATAGAAAGACACAAACATGCTTCGTGGATCTGGCGTGGCGCTTGGAGGTGAAGTTGCCGGTACTGGAGAGGAAGTCATCGGCGGCGCTGATAATTTAGACACTGAAAAGTGGACTTTCACCTCCAGGCCTGTTAAAGCACTTGTGTTTTTGGTAGAAGTAAAAGAGGTATTGCGCGTGTCTAATGCAAATGGCATGCGAAACGAAGCCTCTAGTCGAGTTTGGTAGCCTGGAATGTCTGTGAATAAAAGCGAGTTTGCTTCTATCAATATTGATTTGGTTTCAGGATGGGGTTGCGACACCATGGTTGTGCTGCTCATGAGGCTGTCTGAAAAAGACTCTGATACAAACTGCGCCTGTGGTGTACCTTCCTTGGCAAAAAACTGAGTGTTCTTGGCGATTAGCTGAACTTGATTGCCCACCTTTTGAAACTCAACTAATTTGGAGCTGCCCATTTGGCTGCCATACAAACCGCGCTCACCTATGGAGCGAGGTACGTTATATGAAAAGAAAAATGGCTTACCCATTTGAGAGGGTAATATTTCAAGCCAAATCTTTTCGTCCTTTTGATGCAATGTGAAAAAACCAGGAAT
>RFOR01000198.1 GCA_009926525.1 Methylophilaceae bacterium | reverse complement strand
CTGTGACGGAAGAAAACGCCGTATCCGCAATACGTAAAAACGGCTTGGCATCCGCCGCCGCCTTTTGTTTAGCGTGTCTGTCGGGAATGAGAACCTTAAAGCAATTATCCAGTGCGCTAATAAATGGCAGCCCGTGTTTGAAGTTCTCAAAGTGTAGGCGTGTATAGGTCGTCAGGCGGCAGGGAATCTTGTGCATCGCTGTACCGGCATTGAAATAGCCTAGAACAGCACTAAACACCTGGTTATTCACGCGCATATTAGATACGGTACCGTCGGGTTGTATATAGCGGGTGGCATGTCCCTGTGTTTGAACCGGTTTGCGCTTCTTCCAGTAATTACTATTCAGCTGAATGGGACCGGCAGCCGCCCCACGCATCAGTGAGGGCGACGCAGATGTCCAAAAGCCCTCCCAACCGGTCTTCACAAGTTCGGGGTCAATCACCTGTTTGCGGAGCTTTGCTATTAGGATGGGCTCCCCATTAGCATCTCTAATGTAAACATCAACATCCTCGTCGTAAATTACATCGGCTGCCTTCTCATCAAAGTAGGCGCCCTCCTTGGCTTTAATTTCGTCATTGGTCATCTTTTGACTCACAAAAACCTCTTTAACCTTATTTTTCAGTTGATTTTGCGCTTTTGGTATCGCAAGCCCCATGTATATTTCGGGAGGGAATGTTAAAACGCTACTCTTTCTGGTTGAGTGGCTTTTGCTTGGCTTATTATTGCGACTTAGTTTACGTGTAAGCCGCGGCATCCTTAGTTAGTAAGAATTTTATTAGTGAACGGAAAAACTATTGTTTTTCTTTTTTCTTTTTTCTTTTTTTGTTTTTGCCTGTCCGCTCAAACTGCAGTCACCTTATCAGTTAGCGCCCTGTTGTCACCCTTGCCGTCACGCAGATCGTAGCGGATAGTCAGTAGAGGCTCGTCGTTATCACACTTGCGACTTGTCTTTTTGCTTGCGATGAGGGCACTGATGTGCCCCTTTGTCCAGGCACTGAGCAGCATGGTGGTGCCATTGTAGATGCACATGCGGATGCCGTTGTCATCGG
>RFOR01000197.1 GCA_009926525.1 Methylophilaceae bacterium | reverse complement strand
TTTCTCTTTTGATTTTTTACCTTCACGAATCACGTTACGTGCGTAATGGTGAGCAAATGATGGCTCAATACCATTACTTGCGTTATTCGCTAATGAAAGTGAAATCGTGCCTGTTGGTGCGATTGAGCTATGGTGGCTAAAACGTACGCCTGTTTTGGCGATTTGCTTACGCAAAGCTTCTGGGAACTGCTGCATATAGCGGCTGTACATGCCTAGCAACACTTTACCCTTTACTTTATCACCAAGCTTAAAGCCGTCTTTCACCATTTCTGGGCGTTTTGAAAGCATGTCACCTGTCACCACGAACTCTTCATCCATGATGGGCGCAGCGCCTTTTTCTTTTGCTAAATCAATGCCAATTTCCCAGCCTGTTTCAGCCATCACCTTAGTCACTTCTTCAGTGAAAGCGACTGAAGCTTCTTCGCCGTATTTCATTTTTAACATGGTGAGTGTTGAACCTAGGCCTAAATAGCCCATACCGTGACGACGTTTGCGGGCAATTTCAGCACGCTGTTGCTCAAGTGGTAAACCGTTAATTTCGACGACGTTATCTAACATACGCGTGAAGATAGCGACAACTTGACGATATTCATCCCAATCAAATGTTGCTTGATCAGTAAATGGATTGCGTACAAATTTAGTCAAGTTCACAGAACCCAATAAACAAGCACCATAAGGTGGCAATGGTTGCTCACCGCATGGATTAGTTGCGCGGATGTTTTCGCAGAACCAGTTGTTGTTCATTTCGTTGACGCGGTCAATCAAGATAAAGCCAGGCTCAGCGAAGTCGTATGTTGAGGACATAATCACATCCCACAAACGACGCGCTTTAATTGTTTTGTAAACGCGGCAAGCTGTTTTACCATCTGACTCACGGGTGAGGTATTTGTCTTTAATTGGCCATTCGCGCCATACCACTTGCATTTCATCTTTAGTATCTAAGGCATCAACCGTTGCTTCTTTTGAAGTCACTGGGAATGCACGCTCCATTTTGAAGTCAGAACGTGTGGCACTTAATTTCTTGGGTCGGATGTGTGGCATTGCCACTGCAACGCGCGCTTTTGTGGATCAGTTGGAAGG
>RFOR01000196.1 GCA_009926525.1 Methylophilaceae bacterium | reverse complement strand
ACAACAGCCAAATTGCAGGGTTAGCCCATAAATGTTGCTTGATAAGCCGGAAATCCGATACTAAACCACCGAACAAAGTCGCCTCACTCACGCGCTTGCCCCCTCTTTAACAAAAGATGCGGCAGCATAAGCGAGCTGAATACCCGCTTTTAATGGTGTTTTAGCTTGCCAACCTAAGGCTTTTAAGCGACTCACATCGAGTAGTTTTCTTGGGGTGCCATCGGGCTTAGTTTGATCAAATACGATACCGCCCTCAAACCCCACGACCTCCATGACCACTTCAGCTAATTCACGGATGGTGACATCTGTGCCTGTGCCGACGTTATAAATGCCCTGGTGGATATTGTTTTCCATCAAGAAAACGCAGGCATCCGCCATATCATCCACATACAAAAATTCACGCTTAGGGGTACCAGAACCCCAAATAACAAGGTCATGGCTGCCAGCTTGTTTAGCCTCATGCACTTTGCGAATCAGCGCTGGCAAGACATGGCTATTGGCTAAATCGTAGTTATCATTGGGGCCATAAAGATTGGTAGGCATTGCTGACACATACTGACGGCCATATTGCGCGTTGTAACTTTCGCAAAGTTTGATGCCCGCAATTTTAGCAATGGCGTATGGTTCGTTAGTGGGCTCTAGCGGGCCCGTTAGCAAATACTCTTCTTTGATCGGCTGCGCGCAATCACGCGGATAAATACAGCTTGAGCCTAAGAAGCACAATCGCTGAACACCCGCCAGATGGGCGCCATGAATCAGATTCGCTTCAATCACTAAGTTCTGATAAATGAAATCAGCGCGGTAAGTGTTGTTGGCCTGAATTCCGCCGACTTTAGCCGCCGCAATAAAGAGATAGTCTGGTTGGGTTTCCGCTAAAAATGCAAAAACGGCTTTTTGATCGAGCAGATCAAGTTGCTCGTGCGTGCGGGTAACGATGTTGGTGTAACCCTTGGCTTCTAATTGACGCACAATGGCGGAACCCACCATCCCGCGGTGGCCAGCAACATAGATTTTAGCGTCTAGGCGATCAAGCATTATTCGTGGTAATCGTAGGCCGAGTAGCCATGATCTTTGACTAGC
>RFOR01000195.1 GCA_009926525.1 Methylophilaceae bacterium | reverse complement strand
GGACTGCCGCAAAGCATGACCGTTTACTCCCTGAGGATAAACGCATCCCCGAGATCGGTAACACCAGCTTCTGGGAGTTCGATAAAGCCGCAGTAGTGTTAAGTACCCACCTAAAAGAACACGAATACATTGCAGGCGAGCAATTTAGCGCCGCAGATATTATCTGCGTATCCGTGTTGCACTGGGCGCATCACGTCAAAGTAAATCTCGATAACATTTTACTCAACTACATGAATAGGCTTTCGCAGCGCCCTGCCCTAGCTCGCGCTAGAAAACGTGAAGCCGACGCAACCTAAGCCTAAAGCCAAACAAGGAAATACAATATGAATGATAAGGAACTAGTCGCTTTTGAAGCCGCAAAACTTGCAAAAAATGGCATGGTGATTGGCTTAGGCACCGGCTCAACAGCTAATTACTTTATTGAGCATCTCGCCAAACGACAAGCAGATGAAGACCTCATTATCAGCACCGTGGCAAGCTCCACCATTAGCGCTATTAAGGCCGAAAGTTGCGGGCTGAAAGTCGTTTCTATTGCGCAGCTCAGCCAGATTGATTTATATGTCGATGGCGCGGATGAAATTACGCCTAGCTTGAGCCTCCTAAAAGGTCGTGGGCAAGATTTGGTGATGGAAAAGCTCCTAGCAAAAGCCGCGAACCAATTCATTGTAGTAGCAGATAAAAGCAAAATCGTGAGCCGTATCGGTGAAAAATTCATCATTCCAATTGAAGTCATCTCAAGTGCATGGCAAATGGTGAAACACCAATTAGAACAGCATGGCGCAAAAGGTGATATTCGCCTTAATGCCGGTAAAGATAATATCGCCATCAGCGCACATGGCAGCTATGTTTTAGATATGCAATTCCCTGAAAATATCAATGATGAAGCACTCAACACCCTACTCAACAACACGCCCGGCATTGTGGAACATGGCGTGTTTTATGGTATCGCCAGCCAAGTGCTGATTGCAGAAAATGGGATTATCGAAGTGATGGTCGCCTAAAAGGCTCTATAATGCCGCCATGTCTAAAAAAATATCCATAGAACGCATTTTACATTCCCAAGGCTTTGGTTCACGTAAAGCCTGTCGGATATTAGTCAGGCACGATGCCG
>RFOR01000194.1 GCA_009926525.1 Methylophilaceae bacterium | reverse complement strand
CAATAGACTGAAGCACGCCAAGCTTAGCCATCGCCATAATGCGAGTGTTGTCCGACTGTGTTTCGTCGTCAATAATTTTTCTCAAAGCTTCTGCGTCATCGGGGCCGGGAGTGCTTTCAGCTTCCAACAGTAAGTCAGACATTTCATTGCCGTAAATCTGAAGCTTAATTTCTTTAACAACGTCTTTCTCCGCCGCCGCAGCTTGACGATCAAGCGACGCCATGGCTTCTTCGCGAAGTTTAGTGGCTTGTTTTTCTTCTGCTGTAGCAAGTTTTGTCACTTGCATTGTTCTTCTTAACAAAGCACTGCGCTTCTCAATAACCTCGCTAAGATCCGTTTTGGCCTTGTCTGCTTTCTTTTGCAAACTTGTTTTAGCTTTACCTGTAGCTTTTAACAGTTGGTCTTTAATGGCGTCGTACTTATCTTGAAGCGCTTCGACCTGCTTGTCATACGATTCGTATTGTTTTCTTTCTTCCGGCAAGAACTTGCGACGCTTGCTTTGAATGCCTTCACCGGCGGTTGCATTGAACATTTTAGACTGCCAGACACCTTCTATCTTCTGTTGTTCAGATTTGGCAATTTTCTTAAACGCAATGACACGTTTCTCTGCCGCCTTTACTATTTTCTGTTGAACGTCTGCATTTTTCTTAGCTTGCTGGTACGCAAACGGGTATGCGCCGGGTCTATCCAACACGTTCTCGCCGCGCATGGTAGCAAGGTTTGATTCCAACATCTCTAAATACTGGCGTTCAAATTTAACTTTGTTGTCAAGCATGGCTTGCGCCACGGCAACACCGCCATCGTATTTAGTTGAGCGCTCGTCAAGCAACTCTTGTAATTCAGTAGTCTTTTCTTTAACTTGGTTCTGCAAGTCATCAATGATGCTCTTCTTCTCTTCGTAGCGGAACAACTCGTATGTGGCAAGCTCGGTACGGTTGGCACCATCTTCTTGCGCCAGTACGCTATCAAAACGCTTTTTAATCTTATCCAGATCCGCCTGTTCCTTGGCAAGCGTAGCTTCAGCCGCCTTAAGGTTGTCGCTCGTCGTAGCAATAACAGGGTCTAACAAAAAACCCAACGCTTCATCCATGTCTGCACGAGCGCGTTTAATGGACTCTTCTACAGCGGTTTGATATGAG
>RFOR01000193.1 GCA_009926525.1 Methylophilaceae bacterium | reverse complement strand
TTTTGCAGGCTAGCGTTCCTGAAACCTTTCAGTAGACCTGCTTCAATACGACTAGCCGTTGCTGCATGCAGCAATTCGTGCAACACAGTTATGTTATTTATGCCTTGTAGGTCTCCAAAACTACTACCACGCACGTATACAGTACGTTCTTTAGACCCCGGCGTATAAACAAATAATCCACGAGCGCCTTTTAATTCCTCAAGGATATTGGCAGGGGTTGCATCACCCTTCTCAACAACCACAAACTTAACGCCGACCATAAAGTTACGGATGCGCTGCGCAACAAAACGCTGAAATAGATTGCCCGTCTTAATGATTTGTGCAATTGCTTGTGAACCGGTGGTTAGTTTGTTAAAACCTGTGTCGGCTTTGCCCACTTTACCTGCGGCGGAGCGTAGCTTTTTAGGGATGTCCTTGGGGTCAACGTCGTCCTCAAGCATCTGCTTGGCACGTTCACGCACGGCTTTTGGGGCAGTTGGATCGTTTGCAACGTCGTTGATATACATTGCTGAGTTAGCTATGCTATCTTTACCCGCAGGTGAGTTGTATGTTTCAAGCGCCGCTTCTAAGGCATCTAGTTCTACTTTGTCTTCTCGGCTTAGTTTGGCAGTGCCATCTTCTGATACAACTTTAGCTGGTCGGCCTCGACCTGTGGAAGCGAGTGCTGCATCAAGTTCAGCTTGGAACTTAGCAATCTTAGTGGCGTCGTTTTTGTCTTTGGCTTTGGCTAAATTTATAGCCGCAGTAGCTTGCTTTTTGTTTTTGTACGTTGCTGCTACTTCACCATCCGTGACAAGATCAAACCCACTTTCAGAATTCTTTACAACCACGTGTCTTTGCTGAGTGGGTGGCCGACCACGTTTGCCTTTGCTTACTGCTCCGGTTGGTGGTGCTTCTTGTCCTTCTTGCGTTGTTTGGACGGCTTCAGAGGTTTTAGCGCCACTGGGGGTTCCTTCAGTTTTAGTGGGGGGTTTATTTGTCGCTGCTCTAGCGGCGTCAAGTTCATCAAGTTGTTTAATGATGGCGTCAAATTTAGCTGAAGCCTCCTTGCGTTTGGCTTCTAAAGCCTTTACAGCTTCGTATTTTTTGTCTGAATCATAGTTACCGTTTTCATCAAGCACTAACGGTTTGCCATTGTCG
>RFOR01000192.1 GCA_009926525.1 Methylophilaceae bacterium | reverse complement strand
GGTCAGCTTGCCGTAGATGTCTTTAGTCATTTCTTGATTTTTCTTTTGTAGACGATTGATTTCGTCATTGATATCAAGCGCGGAGCCATCTTGCACGTGGCGCAGTTCATCAATTTTCGCTTCGAGTTCAGCGATTGGTTGTTCAAAATCTAAAAAGCTTGTTTTCATATCAAGATTGGTTCTTATCAAATTAGGTCTAATTATAGAGGATTTTTACGTTTTCATCGCTTAACCAAGCTTTTAATCCGATTAATAAATCGTCATGAAGATCTACACGCCAATGATCACCTAGCATCATCTCCACTTTGGCTTGGTTATTGTGATATTCAACTTTCACCGCACAACCACGGTTATTTTGTTCTGAGTTCGCGCGGCAATAGGGGCCTAACAGCTCTCGCAACTTCACAGCGTCTGCCTGGCCATTGCAAGAAATTTTAAGCATATTGGCATAAGCGCTTCGGGCAGAGGCAATGTCGTAAATCTTACGCACATTCACCCGCACACCACCCGAGAAGTCATCGTGACTTACACGCCCCTCAATGACCAACAGCTGGTCTTCTTTAATGAGCTGCGCATGTTGTGCGAGCATCTCACTACCCACCACTACTTCAACGCGTGATTTAGCATCATCTAAAGTCACAATCGCCATCTTGCCACGCTGAGTCATGCGAATGCGTACCCCCATCACCACACCAGCCATCAACTGTGGCTGATCCTGCGGTTTGAGATTACCCAAATCTGTATGCACAAATGTCGCTAATTCTTTTTGGTAAGCTTGGTATGGATGACCGCTCAAATAAAAGCCCAACGCCACTTTTTCTTGTTGTAGTTTCTCCGGCTCAGCCCATGCTGGCACATTTGGCAACACATGGGCTGCGCTATCTGACACCGCACCAAACAAACTATCTTGACCACTGGCCGCCCCGCTTTGCTCAGCTGCGCTAATCGCCAGATTCACCCCAGCTAATAAAGCATTACGATTAGGCTCAAGCTTATCAAACGCACCAGCGCGAATGAGCGATTCAATCACCCGGCGGTTCACTTTACGTAAATCTAAGCGTGCACAAAAATCGAACAAATCCTTAAACGGACCATCCTGATTTCGCGCCGCAAGGATGACTTCAATCGCGGCTTCACCAGA
>RFOR01000191.1 GCA_009926525.1 Methylophilaceae bacterium | reverse complement strand
CCGTAAGTGCCAACAGGCATAAATGCTGGTGTTTGGACGTCGCCGTGTGTAAGGCATACTGTTCCTCGGCGTGCTTGGCCGTCTTGTGTAATCAGGGAAAATTGCATGAAAGTAATAGCTTGATCTTTGTCAGGGTTAATTAATCAAAACGCGATACTATCATAGTCAGCCATGCTCTATTTAGCATGGCTTTGATATACTAGAGAAAATTTACTATTGGAAACCACCAACATGGCTGAAGTTACTCCACGTCCTCGTCGTAAAAGAAACGCATCAGAACCAAGTTTGCGCGAGCGCGGCATTTACCTGTTGCCTAATCTATTTACCACAGCCGCTTTGTTTGCTGGCTTTTATGCCATCGTGCAAGCGATGAATGGCAAGTATGAACATTCAGCAGTAGCGATTTTTATTGCAATGGTGATGGATGGTTTGGATGGACGAGTGGCTCGTATGACTAATACACAAAGTGCGTTTGGTGCGGAATACGATAGTTTGTCCGATATGGTTTCATTTGGCGTTGCACCAGCATTGGTGGTTTATGTTTGGGCGCTTAAGCCCATGGGTAAGTTAGGCTGGATTGCGGCATTTATTTATTGTGCAAGCGCAGCTTTGCGTTTGGCTAGGTTTAACACCAAGCTAGGGTCGGCGGATAAGCGTTATTTCCAAGGTTTACCTAGTCCGGCCGCCGCGGCATTATTGGCTGGTTTGGTTTGGGTAGCGTTTGATAATGATATTCCTGGTGATTTTGTTTTTTATCCATGGTTTAAGATGAAATGGATTGCTTGGTCTGTGACTTTATTTGCAGGATTGTCGATGGTGACAGACTTGCGTTTCTATAGCGGTAAAGAGATTAACCTTAAAAATAGTGTTCCGTTTGTTGTCGTTCTTATGATTGTATTGGCGTTTGTATTGATTTCTTACAGTCCACCAGAGGTGTTGTTCTTTGTGGCCTTGGTTTATGGGTTGTCTGGCTATGGATTATGGTTGATGCATCTTTCAAAGCGTGAAAAATCGACGACTGAACAGCTAGAAAACTTACCTTAAAGCTTATCGCCTTAATAAATTTAATTGTCGTCAGCTAGATAAAAAAGCATGATATTATTTCGTTATGTTATTAAACAGTTACACATCAGCTTGTTCAAATT
>RFOR01000020.1 GCA_009926525.1 Methylophilaceae bacterium | reverse complement strand
GGCGATTAATTAATCGCCCTTTTTTGTTGTGCACCACTTGAATTAAGCCCCGAGTTTTTTCTTCAGAATTTCGTTCACTTGTGCAGGGTTCGCTTTGCCTTTTGAGGCTTTCATTGCTTGGCCGACAAGCGCATTAAACGCTTTTTCTTTGCCTGCTTTGAACTCTTCAACCATGGCTGCATTTGCTGCAAGTACTTCGTCCACAATTGCTTCAATTGCGCCAGAATCAGACACTTGCTTCAAGCCTTTGCTCTCGATGATGCTATCAGCATCACCTTCACCAGCCCACATTGCTTCAAACACTTGTTTCGCAGCGTTGTTAGAAATGGTGCCGTCTTGAATGCGTTTGATGAGGCTTGCTAAAGCGCTTGGAGAAATTGGTGATGCTGAGATTTCTTTGTCTTCAGCATTAAGCTTAGCTGAAACACTACCCATCACCCAGTTAGCAGCAAGTTTTGCATCACTACCAGCCTCTACTGTTGAGACAAAATAATCTGCTGTGCCACGGGAGCTAGTTAAGGCATTTGCGTCGTAATGTGCCAAGCCATATTGCGCTTCAAAGCGCGCTTTCATTGCCTCAGGCAATTCAGGCATTTCAGCTTTGACGTTGCTGATATCGCTTTCTGAAATCGCTAGTGGCAGTAAATCAGGGTCTGGGAAATAGCGATAATCATTCGCTTCTTCTTTGCTCCGCATTGCGCGCGTTTCGCCTGTGTCTGGATTAAATAGCACGGTTGCTTGCTGGATAGTACCGCCATCTTCTAGGGTTTCTATTTGCCAGTTTGTTTCATACTCAATCGCTTGTTGCATAAACTTGAATGAGTTTAAGTTTTTAATTTCGCGGCGTGTGCCAAGTTTTTCTGTGCCTTTAGGGCGCACTGAAACGTTGACGTCACAGCGAAAGCTGCCTTCTTGCATATTGCCATCGCAAATGCCGATCCATTGCACTAAATCATGCAGTTTTTTTGCATAGGCAACCGCTTCAGCAGCTGAGCGCATATCGGGTTCAGTCACGATTTCAAGAAGGGGTGTGCCAGCACGGTTTAAGTCGATACCTGACATGCCTTCTTGTGCACCATGCACAGATTTGCCAGCATCTTCTTCTAAGTGAGCGCGAGTAATGTTGATGACTTTTTCGTAAGCTTTGTCACCAGAACCCACTTGAATGGTCATGCTGCCTTTGCCAACCACTGGCAGCTCATATTGACTGATTTGGTAGCCTTTAGGTAAGTCTGGATAGAAATAATTTTTACGTGCAAACACAGAGCGCGGGGCAATTTCAGCGTTCACTGCGAGGCCAAATTTAATGGCACATTTCACAGCTTCTCTATTCAGTACTGGCAACACACCAGGTAGGGCTAAACTCACCACACAGGCCTGCGTGTTTGGCTCTGAACCGAAGGCGGTCGAAGCGCCACTAAAAATCTTCGTTTTGGTTTGTAGCTGGGTGTGTGTTTCCAGCCCGATAACGACTTCCCATTCCATTATTCAATTCCCTCTGGCATTTGTGTGTGCCAATCTGTGACTTGTTGATAAGCGTGGCCTGCATTGAGCATGCGTGCTTCATCAAAATAATTACCAATAATTTGCAAGCCAACCGGCAATTGTTTGCCATCTTCACTTGGTGCAAAGCCAGCAGGAATGCTCATGCCGGGCAAGCCAGCTAAGTTAACCGCAATGGTATAAATGTCTTGTAAGTACATCGCGACTGGATCGTCTGCTTTTTCACCCGCTTTAAATGCAGTCGATGGCGCAGTTGGCCCCATGATGATGTCGCATTGTTTAAACGCGTTTTCAAAGTCTTGCGCAATCAGGCGGCGGATTTGTTGGGCTTTTATGTAGTAAGCATCGTAGTAACCAGCACTTAATACATACGCGCCAATCAAAATACGACGTTTAACTTCTGCCCCAAAACCTTCTGCACGGCTCTTGCAATACATGTCCATCAAATCGCCATACTCTTTAGCGCGATGGCCGTAGCGCACTCCGTCAAAACGTGACAAGTTGCTTGAGGCTTCAGCCGGTGCAAGCACGTAGTAAACAGGGATAGAAAGTTTGGTATTTGGTAGGCTGATATCAACAATTTCAGCGCCTAGCTTTTTGTATTCAGCAACGGCTTCTTGCACAACTTTAGCAACGTCCGCATCCAAGCCCTCAGCGAAATATTCTTTTGGTAAGCCGACTTTTAAGCCAGCAAGTGGCTTGTTAAGGTCGCGGGTGTAATCCTCTTTTTCACGATTTAAGCTGGTGGAGTCACGTTGATCAAAGCCCGTAATCACGTTCATCATCAGTGCCATGTCTTCACAAGACTTTGCCATTGGGCCTGATTGGTCCAGCGATGATGCAAAAGCAATCATCCCATAACGAGAAGCTAAGCCGTAAGTTGGTTTTAACCCTGACAGGCCACAGAGTGAGGCAGGTTGGCGAATAGAGCCGCCAGTGTCAGTGCCGGTCGCTGCTGCACATAAACGAGCTGCAACGGCTGCTGCGCTACCACCTGAACTACCGCCAGGAACACGGCTTCTGTCCCAAGGGTTTTGTACTTTACCGAAATAGCTAGTCTCGTTTGATGAGCCCATCGCAAATTCGTCCATATTGGTTTTACCCAAATTGACGGCGCCTACCCCATCAAAGCGCTCAATGATGTCAGCATCGTAAGGGCCGATAAATGTTTCGAGCATTTTTGAGCCACAAGTCGTACGCCATCCTTTGGCGACAAAAATGTCTTTTTGTCCGATTGGTAATCCAGTTAAAGCAGTCCCTTTGCCAGCCGCTAATAGGCTATCCGCATGCTTTGCTTGAGCAAGTGTTTTGTCTTTGTCCAGCGTAATGAAGGCATTGATTTCCGGGTTGAGTCGGTCAATACGGTTTAAGAATTCTTGGGTCAATTCGACGCTAGAAATTTCTTTGTCTTGGAGCATGGCACCAAGTTGTTTTAGGCTTTTATTAATCATGTATGTTTACTTGGTTTGCTTTTTTTATTCAATCACTTTAGGGACAAGATACAGGCCATCTTTAACGGCTGGCGCGATAGATTGAAATAGTTCGCGTTGGTTTGTTTCGGTGACGACATCGTCACGAAGACGCTGGGTCACATCTTGTGAATGAGACATTGGAACGATACCTGTGGTGTCGACCGCTTGCATTTGCTCAATCAAGCCAAGAATGCCTGTCAGCTTGGTTAAAGTAGCCTCTGCCTCTTCATTACTTACTTCAATGCGCGCTAAGTGCGCAATCCTTTTAATATCTGCACTGTTAAGTGACATTTCTGCGTCCAAATCTTAAATTTTTGTTAGATATAAGGTATTATAACTTGATTTTACGCACAACTTCAGCCGCGGAGTGTTTCGTTATAATACTGCTACTAATTTCGAGTGGCTTGCTAAGGATATATAGACAATGTTCGGTTTTCTAACTAGTTATTTTTCAAATGATATTGCCATTGACTTGGGTACAGCTAATACCCTGATTTATGTGCGCGGCAAAGGCGTGGTCCTTGATGAGCCTTCAGTGGTAGCGATACGCCAAGAAGGCGGCCCAACTGGTAAAAAAACATTGTTGGCAGTTGGTGCAGAGGCTAAGCGTATGCTTGGTCGTTCACCAGCAAATATTAGCGCAATTCGTCCAATGAAAGATGGCGTGATTGCTGACTTTACAATTACTGAGCAAATGCTTAAGTATTTCATTCGTCGTATTCATGAGACGCGTTTGTTCTCACCAAACCCACGCATCATTATCTGTGTGCCAGTTGGCTCAACACAAGTTGAACGTCGTGCGATTCGCGAATCAGCGATTGGCGCAGGTGCTCGCCGCGTTTATTTGATTGAAGAGCCAATGGCGGCTGCCATTGGCGCCAACATGCCTGTGGCAGAAGCAACAGGCTCGATGGTGGTGGATATTGGTGGGGGTACGACAGAGGTTGGCGTGATCTCACTTGGCGGTATCGTTTATGCAAAATCAGAGCGTGTTGGCGGTGATAAATTCGACCAAGCGATTATTGATTACATCCGCCGTAACTACGGCATGCAAATTTCTGAGCCAACCGCTGAGCTGATTAAAAAGCAAATCGGTTCAGCTTTCCCAGGTAGCGAAGTTAAGGAAATGGAAGTCACCGGCCGCAACTTGGCTGAAGGTTTGCCACGTAAATTTACGATTTCAAGCAACGAAATTTTAGAGGCCCTCACTGAGCCGTTGAACGCGATTGTTGGTGCGGTTAAATCAGCACTTGAACAAACGCCCCCAGAACTTGGCGCTGACATTGCCGAAAAAGGCATGGTACTAACTGGCGGCGGCGCGTTGTTGCATAATCTTGATCGCTTAATTATGGAAGAAACAGGCTTGCCGGTTGTTGTGGCAGAAGATCCATTGACTTGCGTTGCTCGTGGATGTGGTCGAGCGCTAGAAGAGATTGATCGCTTAGGCGATATTTTTGCTTACGAATAATTTGGTTTGATTTTTTGAAGGCTGCATTTGCAGCCTTCTTTAGTTTTACTAAATGGTTTTATCTGCCCTCTTTAATTTCGGGTTATACACATAGTTCTTAATGGATCAACAACAAGCCCCTCGTTTTTTTAAACACGGCCCTAGCCCGTTTGCAAGGGTGATAGTGTTTTCTACGCTATCACTTGCGTTAATGGCATCAGACTCTAAATTCAACTATCTCACCCCCGTTAGGGAAGCTTTAATGGTTGGGTTGCAGCCGTTTCAGGCGGTGGCTAACAGCCCATTTGTTTTATATACAAGTATTGCCAATTACTTCATTTCTAAACAACACCTCCGAGACGAGTTGGAGACTTTAAAAAAACAGTCCATTTTTCACAGTGTCCAGCTTCAAGCTTTGCAATCCTTAAAAGATGAAAATGACCAGCTACGCACCTTGATGAATGCTTCAAAAATCACTACTCAGCCTGCGCGTTTAGCTGAAATTATGTACACCGGACGCGATCCGTTTACCCATAAAGTGATTGTAAATATAGGTGCTAAAAATGATGTTTTAGCTGGTCAAGCTGTCGTTGACGGTGCTGGTGTGGTCGGTCAAGTGACCCGAGTGTTTCCTTATAGTAGCGAAGTGACTTTGCTAACGGATAAAGCCCTTTCTATTCCTATTCAGGTTGAGCGTAATGCCTTGCGTGCCATTTCATTTGGGCACGGCCGCGACAATACAATTACCTTGCCCTATTTGCCAGCCAATATAGATATCCAAAAAGGTGATAAATTGGTGACGTCGGGAATTGACGGCATATACCCAGCCGGACTTGCTGTAGCGAAGGTAGAGAGCATCAAAACAAATGCGAACTCACCATTTGCCCAAATTGTTGCAACACCGCTTGCGGGCATTCAAAATCACCGACAAGTGCTTATTCTCTCCAGTGATACGACTGATTTAGTGGCCAAAGATATTCAGCAAGTCTTGAGCGAAGACGCAAAAAATCTATCAGATAAAAAAGATAGATCGTCTAGGAAAAATGATGCAAAACTTTAACCGCCGCCGCGTTTACTTTACCTTGCTAGCTGCTTTGCTACTTCAGCTGCTTCCTTTTTCTGGCATTTGGCTACAAATCAAGCCGGACTTTCTATTGCTCGCACTTTTATTTTGGCTGTTGCGTGCTCCAAGTATTTGTAACATTGGCATCGCTTGGACAGCAGGTGTTTTGATGGACCTCATTAGCGGAGATTTGTTTGGTCAAAATGCGCTTGCCTATTCCCTGACCGCATTTTTGGCGGTGATGTATCAGCGCAGATTAATTTTATTTACCGTATTACAGCAGTCTGTTTACGTATTTTTGTTGTTGTTTGTCAATCAGCTCATCTTGTTATTACTCAAGTCGTTTTCAGGCAGTGAGTATTTTGGCTGGACTTACTTTGTGCCATCGTTTACGGGCATTATGTTTTGGTATGCCCTGCTTCATTCTCGCCTATCGGTCAATATTATGGCGCGTCAGCAATAATTTCTATGCGCTTGCGTTTCGAAGTTAAAAATCATTCTTTAGAGCAGCACCAATATAGCTTAAGACTAACCGTTGCCACGGGTTTGATAATGCTATGTTTCGCGGTCTTGCTCGGTCGATTTTTCTATCTGCAGCTATTGAAGTATGAATACTTCCAAACGCTCGCAGAAAACAATCGTGTTTCTTTAGTGCCAATTGTGCCTAATCGTGGTTTGATTTTAGACAGAAATGGCGTGACTTTGGCGCACAATTTCTTTGTCTACACCTTAGAAATTACCCCGTCAAAAGCTGGTGATGTAGAAGAAACGATTAATGAAATTAGCCAATTTATTGAGGTGAGCGCAGAAGACCGTAAGCGTTTTAAAAAGCTCCGACAGGAAAGCCATAGCTTTGAAAGTGTGCCGATTAGAACGCACTTAAATGAAGTGGAGGCTGCAAAGTTTGCTGCTAACCGTTACCAATTTCCTGGTGTAGAAATTCGCTCACGTCTTTTTAGGCATTATCCATTTGGCAATCTTGGCGTGCATATGATTGGCTATATTGGGCGCATTAATCAGTCAGACGTAAAAGCTTTAGAGGAGTCTGAAGACCTCTCAAATTACAAAGGATCTGACCATATTGGCAAGGGCGGTATTGAGCAGTATTACGAACGCCAATTACATGGCACCACAGGTTTTCAACAAGTAGAAATTGATGCGGACGGCCATGCGGTGCGAGTTTTATCAAGTACACCACCTGTCCCTGGCGACGACTTAGTGTTGTCGATAGATTCTAAGATGCAAGATATTGCTGAAAAAGCATTTGAGAATCATCGTGGTGCTATGGTGGCGATTAATCCAAAAAATGGCGAGATTTTGTCTTATGTCAGCATGCCAACTTTTGACCCAAACCTTTTTGTGGATGGAATTGATGCAGACACATGGAAGGCGCTTAATGGCTCTTTAGATAGGCCGCTGATTAATCGTCCAATTCGTGGCATATACCCTCCAGGATCTACTTTTAAACCTTTCGTTGCGATGGCTGGTTTGCAAGAAGCCAAACGCTTACCCCCTTTTAGTATTGGCGATCCTGGGTTTTATACTTTGGCAGGGAGCGCGCATCAATACCGGGATTGGAAGCCTGGCGGTCATGGCCAAGTGGATATGCAAAAGGCAATTACCGTTTCCTGCGATACATTTTTCTATGGGCTCGCATTGGAATTGGGTATTGATAAACTCACTTCTTTCGTCAGTCACTTTGGCTTTGGTAAAAAAACGGGTGTGGACCTAGTTGGTGAGATTGGTGGATTGTTGCCAACGCCAGAATGGAAATGGCGTCGTTGGAAACAAAAATGGTATCCAGGCGAAACGGTGATTGTGGGTATTGGGCAAGGTTACACATTGGTAACGCCTATGCAACTAGCGCAAGCAACCGCTGTATTGGCGAATAACGGCGTGGCAATAAAGCCGCATTTGGTGACCAGCATTCAGAAACATAATGGCGCTAAAAATCAGTTGATGTCGATCACAAAATTGGATGAAGTACCTTTAGACCCTAGAAATATTGAAATTGTGAGGGCTGGGATGTCTGCTGTCACTCAACCTGGTGGAACTGCAGCGAGTGTCGGTGCTGGTGCCAGCTACAACATCGCCGCGAAAACGGGGACTGCGCAAGTGGTCGGTATTAAACAAGGTGCTAAATATAACGCCGGTAGTATCGATGAACGTCATCGCGACCATGCTTTGTTTATTGCCTATGCGCCAGCAGAAGACCCAACTATCGCAATCGCTGTGATTGTTGAAAACGGTGGGCATGGTGGTTCGGCGGCAGGTCCAATTGCACGTAAAGTCATGGACTATTACTTGTTAGGAAAAACGCCAACTGCGTCAGGACAGGATACTAGTAAAAAGTCTGAAGCGCCTTTAGTCGAGGATGCGCCACATGATTAGTCATATAGTCGACCGGTTGAAAAAATATATTGATCCATTTTTAATGGGATGCATTCTATTTAGCTGTGTCGTGGGCTTATTTGTTCTTTATAGTGCATCGGGAGGAAGCGTTGAGCGAGTCACTTCTCAACTTCTCAATATTCTTGCTGCACTCACCATCATGTGGCTCGCAGCAAATACCTCGCCTCATTATTTAGAACGCATCGCTTTGCCACTTTTTATCGTAGGTTTGTTATTGCTTGTCGGGGTGGCCTTATTTGGTGAAATTAGCCACGGTGCAAGACGCTGGCTTAATCTTGGTATTGGCAGAATACAGCCTTCCGAGTTAATGAAAATCGCGGTGCCTATGATGCTCGCCTGGTACTTCTCTAAACGCGAACAAAGTTTGCGCTGGGTCGATTATGCATTCGCTGCCTTGTTATTGGTTGTGCCCGTAGGTTTGATTATGAAGCAACCTGACTTAGGTACTGCTTTGATTATTGCGGCAGCAGGCTTTTATGTTTTATTTTTAGCGGGCTTGAGTTGGAAAATTTTAATTGGCGGAGCGGTTTCAGCGGCGGTAATGGCTCCTATTTTTTGGTCTCTGTTACATGACTATCAGCGCAAACGAATTGAAATATTGTTTGATCCATACCAAGATCCTTTAGGGGCTGGGTATCACACTATTCAAGCAAGTATTGCCCTAGGATCAGGTGGCTTTGCTGGCAAGGGCTGGATGGCGGGCACGCAATCACAATTAGATTTTTTACCTGAACGCACGACAGATTTTATTTTTGCGGTGTTTGGTGAAGAGTTTGGATTTTTGGGCAACTTCTTATTGCTGATTTTATTTATGCTTTTAATCGGTCGCGGCTTGGTGATCGCATCTCAAGCCCAAAATACATTTACGCGTTTATTAGCAGGCAGTATTACCCTGACATTTTTCACTTATGTGTTCGTGAATATGGGAATGGTGAGCGGGGTTTTACCAGTGGTCGGTGTTCCCTTGCCATTTGTCAGTTATGGCGGTACCTCATTAGTCACGATATTATTG
>RFOR01000190.1 GCA_009926525.1 Methylophilaceae bacterium | reverse complement strand
GAACTGAGCCTCGGTATGCCCTGCACTGCTTTGCAACCCACGTCGAAACCTGGTCAGCCCCGGGTAGTTGTATTTCAGTCATTAATAAATGGTGCTGTTCCTGCATATTTCAAGAGACACCGCCCGTAACGTTTTTAATTATACGCCCTATTTATTGTGGGCACGAACAATCCGTCCGCGCTCACGTTCCCAGTCGCGTTCTTTCTCCGCGTCACGCTTGTCATATTGCTTCTTACCCTTAGCAAGACCAATCTGCACTTTGACAAGCCCATCTTTGAAGTGAAGATCGAGCGGCACCAAGGTATACCCTGCGCGCTCTACCTTGCCGATTAGCTTAGCAATCTCTTCGTTATGCAAGAGAAGCTTACGGGTCCGGATCGCATCTGGACGGATATGCGTGGACGCTGCCCCAAGTGGCGTGACGTGGCAACCAATCAAGTACACCTCACCATGCTGGATGATGACATAGGCTTCTTTGATGTTGGCGCGGTTGTCACGAATGGCTTTGACTTCCCAACCCTCGAGGACGATCCCTGCCTCATACTTCTCTTCGATGAAGTAGTCGTGAAACGCTTTTTTATTTTGGGCAATGCTCATTAATACACGCGGGGCTTAAATAGCTTAAAATAGGCATTTTACTCTACTTGCCTTTGAAAAGATAAAATCACGCATCAAAGGCAACCTGGCAAAAGCAAAAATACGCACATGGTCAATGTTGAAAAAACCGTCTTAGTCCACCACACTGCAGTGCAGATGTTTAACTTAGTGGATGAGGTAGAGCGCTACAAGGAATTCCTGCCTTGGTGCGGCGGCGTAGACTTAATTGAACGATCTGATGCGACCACCACGGCAACCATCTACATTGACTTTCATGGCTTAAAGCAGAGTTTCACCACGCAGAACGAGAAGCGTTTCCCAGGTGCGATGGACATGAAACTTAAAGACGGCCCCTTCAAGCACTTCGAGGGAAACTGGCGCTTTATTCCCCTCAGCGACGAGGCCTGCAAGATCGAGTTCAAACTGGCGTACGAGTTCTCAAGTCCGTGGCTCAGCCAATTAATCTCGCCGGTTTTTAGTCAAATCGCGAATACCTTTGTTGACTCTTTTGTCACACGTGCCGACAATATACTCAAATAACGAACGAAAGCTTTTTTGTGAACACAGATACGCAAGACATCATGGT
>RFOR01000189.1 GCA_009926525.1 Methylophilaceae bacterium | reverse complement strand
TAGGGCATATCATCACAACCCCTGATGGCCGTTTGTGTGGATGCGGCAATCATGGGTGTTTGGAGCAATATGCTTCAGCCAAAGGCATTAGCAAAAGCTACGAGGAGATGTCAGGGGATAAACTGCAGGCAGATCAAATAGCAGAACGTGCATCACTAGGTGATCAAAATGCCAAACAGGCTTATGAAATTGCTGCAAAAGCCCTAGCACAGAGTTTGGCGCATATCTTTAAAATACTTGATGTGAAGCGAGTAGTGGTTGGTGGCGGTGTTAGCCAGGCTTGGCATTTAATGGAAGCAAGCTTTAATCAACAATTGAACGAAGACCTTATTCCTGTCCTGCGCGGACGCATTCAATTCGAAATATCTTCTACAGGCGACAAGGCTGGCATTGTAGGCGCAGCATTGTTGTCCACATCTAAAGCTTAGTTACTTGATAGGCTCATCAGGGCGCTGAGCAATGAACTGGCAAGCAAGGGCGCTTGCGTAAGGCAATGCTTGCAAAGCTAACATGGTTACCCAAAGTTGTGCATCTAGATTACTAAAGCCGCGTGAAATCAACATAGCAAGGCCGCAAATAATCAGAAGTGCTAGTAAAGTCACTTCTTCAATAATCGGATTGAAAATCTGTAATTTATTGATGCTAACTTTACCTTTTGCAGTTACTTTAAATACGCCATCTTTTTTGATGATGCCCATCATTACGCCCCGTGCAATCGCGTGAGATAAGCCTAAACTCGCAAGTGAAGCGCCAAAAATGTCTTTCCAACTGCAATTCATTGTCTTGCGATAAAGTATGGGGCCAAGTGCTGCTTTAATTACTAAGAAGCATAGGATAGGCGTAATCATGATGGATACCGGTAAGCTAAAAGCGCTGGGTAAAAATAACATCGCTGCAGTCCAAGCAATAGAGCCAATAGTGAAGATAAGCTGTAATGCATCACCCAACCATCCAAACCATCCTGTTAAAAAGTGATAGCGCTGACCAAATGTTAGTGTTGAGTCGCCGATTAGTTTCGGGAAGTGTCGCTTAAGGATTTGCATTGCACCAAATGCCCAACGGAAGCGCTGAGATTTCAAAGCTTTGAAGTCTGAAGGGGTGAGCCCACGACCAAAGGTATCGTCGATGTAACGGAGCTCGTAACCGTTTTCTAGCAGGCGCAGTCCTAATTCCGTATCTTCACAAATACACCATTCCGA
>RFOR01000188.1 GCA_009926525.1 Methylophilaceae bacterium | reverse complement strand
CTTTATAATCGAGCTTCAACTGCAATTGTTTCATTTCAACGTAAGGCACAATGGTTGCATCTTCAATCGCCAAGCGCCCTGTGCCGCCATAAGCTCTGGCCAAACCACCCGTCCCTAAGTTGATACCGCCGTAATAACGAATCACGCCTACACAGATATTGATCAAATCACGCCCTTCAAGAAACTGAAGGATAGGCTTACCTGCCGTGCCTGATGGCTCACCCGCATCACTAAAGCGCTGAACGATACCCTGCTCTGTTTTTAAACGAAAGGCATAAGCCAAATGATGTGCACTTTGATGCTCGCTGGCTAATTTGCGTAAACAAACGCCAACCGCACGCTCATCCGCACAGTACTCAGCGACCGCTATAAAGCGTGATTTATTGACTGTGTATTCGGCAAAGCCAGCTTTTGTGATTTTTAACAAAGGACAACCTGAGAAATAGAACTAGATATCGCCTTTTCTGGCCTTATCAATAATTTGAATTAAGGTGCTTTCCAACTCTTGTGCTGCTTTTTGAGCGCGCGGCGTTGGATTTTTAATACTCTTTAAATCGTAAGTGGGTCTATCAATTGCCAAGTAAAGCTGACCTTTTTGCTCAAAAATCCCAATGCGGCAAGGCGCAAATACGACGAACTCTGGGTGGTCGAGCATGATTTCAGCTCCCATCCCCAAATTACAAAATGCATGAACTTCCAGCACACCCTCTGGTGATTGACCGCGTTGCTTCATGTGCTCACCAATTGGGAAATTAGCGGGATTCACAAAGTTCATGCCCTCAGAAATCACTTTAAGACTAGTCATGACATCGTCATAACTGACATTAGCTTCAACAGGCACCACATAGATGGCTTTACTGTAATCAATAGCCGGAAGTGGTTTTGCGGCATACGCCGCAAAAGAGCTAAATAGGAGAGTTAAAACGAGGAATGTTTTATTCATGCCGCATTATGACATTAGATAACGCGACAACGCGAGCTTGGCAAACAAACTTAAAAGCGATGCTGACGGAATGAAATTGGGTTTGTTTGGCAAAAGTGCTACTTTTTAAGGATGATTCAAAATGATTGACCCCCACCTCAACTGACCTGCCTTTTAACTCATCATCCTCATCTCTTCCTGCAAAATACGCTTTCATCAAAAGCGCTATATCTTCTCTTGGCCTTGCCCAATCAATGGCTCCCTCAGGCGTTATTTTAA
>RFOR01000187.1 GCA_009926525.1 Methylophilaceae bacterium | reverse complement strand
TCATGGTCGTTACGGTAAGGATGGCCGCGTGCATGCATATCCACCTTCAAACATCCCGTTTTTGGCTTTAGGCGCTTGGATTCTCACTGTGGGCTGGTTTGGTTTTAACGTAATGTCAGCTCAAACCTTAACTGGGGTGACCGGTCTCGTCGCAATGAACTCTTTAATGGCACTTGTTGGTGGTACGATTGCCGCATTGGTCATGGGCAAAAACGATCCAGGCTTTGTACACAATGGCCCATTAGCAGGTTTAGTCGCCGTTTGTGCTGGTTCTGATGTGATGCATCCACTAGGCGCTTTAGTGACAGGTGCTGTGGCTGGTGCCTTGTTTGTATGGGCATTTACACTCACTCAAAACCGCTGGAAGATTGATGACGTGCTTGGCGTATGGCCATTGCACGGTTTATGTGGTGCTTGGGGCGGTATTGCGGCTGGCATCTTCGGCGCTAAGGCTTTGGGGGGTATGGGCAATGTCAGTCTCATGTCACAGCTGATTGGGACAGGCTTAGGCATTGCGATTGCGTTGGCTGGAGGCTTTATTGTTTACGGCTTAATCAAAAAGCTGGTCGGTATCCGCATGGATGTTGAAGATGAATATATGGGCGCCGATTTAGCGATTCATAAAATCACAGCAACACCAAACATGAGTGGTGGTGACGAATAAATTTTAAGGTTTGCAGGTAAACAAAAAAGGCTCAGAAATTATGAGCCTTTTTTGTTGTGCTTAAATATTGATATATGCGCTTAGCCTATCTCAACAGGTGGCAGGTCTTTTAATTCTTCATCCGTAAATAAACGACCTTTGGTGATGAAGGCTTTTCCAGTGCCGCAATCCAGTGAGAATGAGCCGCTAGAGGCGTCCATAGCATCAAGAATTGTGTGTGTATTCTCTGAAAATTGAAAGTGGCTGTGACCCATATAAAAAGGAGCGCCATCCACTTCACCCACTTTGACGTCTGATGGTGTTTTTCGGAATTCATTGGCTGGCATACACATCGGGCCGCTGCCTTCACAACATCCGCCTGATTGGAAAAAAATAATCGGGCCATGTTGCGCTGTCAATTGGCGAATGAGCGCAATTGCAGAAGGGGTTCCAGAAATACGTTCAGCCATTATCCACTCCAAATAACAAATAAAAAAAGAGGCGGTAAAAACCGCCTCTTAATACTAACTTTAATACATGCCTAATTCAATATTGAATTA
>RFOR01000186.1 GCA_009926525.1 Methylophilaceae bacterium | reverse complement strand
CCTAAACTCGCATTCTCAATGGTGTCGGTTTCATTGAGCCCTTCAATCACACGCTCGGAAATGCTTGCACTTCCGCTGACCAATATCTTATTAGTACAGGCATAAGTCGGGGTAAAGCTTAAGGTATTATTTCTGGCATAATTCGCAAGAAGGCTCTGATAAACACTGATGCTAGTTGCTGCTGAAGCCGTGAGCTGCAATTTAGACGTAGGCGCCCAGCTAACGCTCGCATCACCCACTACGCCTGAATAATTTTTGGATGAGTATTGATCGTGCATACGCTCGACAAAGGCCAATCGGGTATTCACTGAAGACTTTGCCGTCACACGCCAATTGAATTGAGCTTCCGTTTCATTTTCTGAAAACGTTTGCGGCAAGCTCGGATTAATATTTGCAAACTCACCCTCACGCTGATGCTGCATCATGGTGACTTCACTGCCAGATGGAAATACATATTTAATGCCTAAGTCGATCGCATTCGTTGTATTACCGCGATCCGGAAAGAAGTTGCTGGAATTAAGAGAAACAGTTCTTGTGAATCCGCCCAGCAAATGCAAATTCCCCTGCGGCGCCCAATCCATCAAGAAGTTTTGAACCTCATTGGTCAAAATAGGTGGTTTATTAGCAGCCACGTAGGTTGCATCTGTAAAGCCCATGGTAGATTCAGTGCGCAACACCGACACGCTCCCCGTAAGCCTAGGCGTTAATGACCAAGCCCAAGACCCTTTGTAATTATTGTTAACAGAATCTAGCGAATCATAATTTTGATAAGCGTTGCTTCTGATGGTGTATTCAAAATTGAGGCGCTGCATGGAATACTGCTTATTAACACTGAGCGTTGCATAAGATGTCGTAATTGTTTCAGAAACCGGCGCAACAGACTTACGGAAAAAGTTGTCATCCAAGGTTCGACTCAACCCTGCAATGACATTGACGGTATCTTGCGCATCGGCCAGCGCCAATGTCGATGTCATTAAAAAGGGAGCAACTAGCGAAAAGCGTAAGAAGCGCACCAAGCTAAAAGCGGAGCGCACATGGCCTTTATAGGCGTAATGAGTTAGCATCCATCTAATGATGCCACTTAAATTCAAAGGGATAATTGTAGCCTGCAAAATAATAAAGTGTTCACCAGCATGGCAACTAACAATATCGTTAGCACCCAAATTTAAATTAGAATTTATTGCAACAATACTTCCAAACTTGCCTAT
>RFOR01000185.1 GCA_009926525.1 Methylophilaceae bacterium | reverse complement strand
TAATTCAATATTGAATTAGGCGATGCTAAAAGCTTGTTAGAAAAAGCCCAATTTTTTAGGGCTGTAGCTAACTAACAAGTTTTTAGTTTGTTGGTAGTGATCAAGCATCATTTTGTGCGTTTCACGACCGATGCCTGACTCTTTGTAGCCGCCGAACGCTGCATGTGCTGGGTAAGCATGGTAGCAGTTAGTCCAAACGCGACCAGCTTTGATGCCACGACCCATGCGGTATGCACGGCTACCGTCACGGCTCCAAACGCCAGAGCCTAAACCAAAGATGGTATCGTTAGCGATTTCCAAAGCTTCAGCTTCATCTTTAAAGGTTGTAACAGCAAGCACTGGTCCAAAAATCTCTTCTTGGAAAATGCGCATTTTGTTGTGGCCTTTAAATAGCGTTGGCTGAACGTAGTAACCTTGTGACAAATCGCCACCTAGTTTGTTTTGTTGACCGCCGATTAATAATTCAGCACCTTCTTGTTTACCGATGTCCATATAAGACATGATCTTGTTCAATTGGTCAGCAGAAGCTTGTGCGCCAAGCATTGTATTTGGATCAAGTGGGTTGCCTTGTTTGATGGCAGCAACACGAGGCAGTACACGTTCCATGAATTTGTCATAAACAGATTCTTGGATCAATGCACGTGATGGACATGTACAAACTTCACCTTGGTTGAATGCGAATAATACCAAGCCTTCAACGGCTTTATCAAAGAAGTCGTCGTCAGCAGCTGCGATGTCATCAAAGAAGATGTTAGGTGATTTGCCACCTAACTCTAGTGTTGCAGGAATCAAGTTACCAGCTGCCGCTTGTGCAATCACGCGACCAGTTGCTGTAGAGCCAGTAAACGCGATTTTTGCGATACGGCGGCTGTTAGCTAACGGAGCACCAACTTCACGACCATAACCGTTCACAATGTTCATCACGCCTGGTGGAACGATGTCAGCAATTAATTCCATTAAAATTAAGATGCTGATTGGTGTGAATTCAGCTGGTTTCATGACAACACAGTTACCAGCAGCTACCGCTGGTGCAAGTTTCCATGCAGCCATTAAAATTGGGAAGTTCCAAGGAATGATTTGACCAATCACGCCCAGTGGTTCATGGAAGTGATACGCAACCATGGTGTCGTCGATTTCACTTAGTGTGCCTTCTTGCGCGCGAAGACAGCCAGCGAAGTAGCGGAAATGGTCGATTGCTAATGGAATGTCAGC
>RFOR01000184.1 GCA_009926525.1 Methylophilaceae bacterium | reverse complement strand
CGGGAGCCTAGGCTCCCGTTTATGTACCTACTTAAATTAAACTAAGCTTGTATGCTTTTACGACGGCGAGCAATAAAACCCATGATACCAGCCCCCATCAACAACATCGCTGAAGTGTCTGCTTCAGGAATGGGAGCAGTTGGTGTTGAGAATGCGGCGGAAAAATTACTAATTTCTGTTGCTAAGCTTGCTGGAGATGCAAACTCTTTGGTCATGATTCTGAAGTTACCAGAGCCATTGGCGCCAGCAAACAATCCAGTACCTCCCGTAAATACTGAGTCAGCATAATAGTATTTGGTGAAAGTTTCTGGCAATGTACTTGTAGTGATTTCTGAAACTTTAAAAGTGCCGTACAACTGGTCAGTTGCTGTGGTCGTCATTGTGAAATTATAGATATCATTGGATGGTTGTGCGGCCGTCCAGACATTCCAAGTATCGGGTCCAGGAGTCGCAGATGATCCGTCAGCAGTTGGTAAACTATTCGACTTGGTAAGCGTCAGTTCACTTGTATAGCCACCTGAAGCTAAGTTAGTCCTATTAGCGGGAACAACATCAAAGTCTATTAAGTTAGTCAGCTCAAGACGGAATGTGTATTTCTCATTCACTAAATTATAGCTTGCCGCATTTGCCGCAAACGCGGTTGTAGCTAAAGCGATTGCTACAGACAGTTGTAGGATTGATTTCTTCATTCCAAACACCTCAATAAAATATCAATTTTTAAAAAATTCTTAATAAAGATCATATTACAAAAAAGATGACATATTTGTGAAGTTTTATAGTACTTTCGGACTATAAGTAGTCCGCCTATGCGGTGCCAAAATTACAGGACTAAGCCCCTCTAATAGTGGCTTTCGGGGGGGGTAAAAGCTAGCGGCGCATCAGATGAATGATGATAAACTGTCACAATTGAATTAATACGCTGATTTTCATCTTATTTCTGCCAAGTATCTTTAAGCGTTACAGTTCTGTTAAAAACGGGCTTGCCTGTTACGCTATCTTTTCTGTCCGCCACAAAATAACCGTGACGTTCAAACTGGAAGCTTTCCGCAGCTTGCGCGTCTTTTAGACTTAATTCCAATTGTGCGGTGATGCTGCTGACGGAGTTTGGATTAATGTCATCCATATAGTCGCGGTCGCCAGCGCCTGGGTGTGCTTCTTTGAATAATCGGTCATACATGCGAATTTCAGCTTCGTAGGCGTGATTAGCAGATACCCAATG
>RFOR01000183.1 GCA_009926525.1 Methylophilaceae bacterium | reverse complement strand
TGCAAGCCCGATAGCACGGGCTTGGTAATGCCTTTGATGTCAGCGAGTTTGGTCAAGCCAGCTTGCGTAAGTTAAGCGTTAAGCTCAATCACGCCGTCGGCCTCAACCAAGGCGCCACGAGGCAATGAAGCAACACCAACTGCCGCACGGGCAGGATAAGGCTGCGTAAAATATTCAGCCATGATGGTGTTCACCAAAGCAAAATTTGAAAGGTCGATTAAGAAAACATTCAATTTCACCACATCCGCTAGCGAACCGCCTGATGCTTCAGCAACCGCTTTCAGATTGGTAAATACACGATGTACTTGCGCCTCAATACCATCTACCATTTCCATCGTCGCTGGATCCAAGCCTATTTGGCCAGATAGATATACGGTGTTGCCCACTTTAACTGCTTGTGAATAAGTCCCAATTGCTTGAGGTGCACCATCGGTATGAATAATTTGCTTGCTCATTACTTTTTCCTAAAATATCAGTGATTAAAAATTAAATCTTTGTTTAAACAGCTTTAATTACGATTGATGGCAGCCAGCACATCTTGCTCGTTGCTTGCTAAGTGCGCATCTTTCGGTGGCAACACATCCGCCACAATTTCCAATTTCTTCCAAGGGGCATCTGGGGTTACGCATTGGGCTTTTGGCACAAAAGCTGATTCTTCAACCAGCGCCATTTTGTGAATATAGCGAGGACAGTTCGGGAAAGTTTCGCGGACAGCAACACGCACCACCATCAAAGCCTCTGGCCAATTTGAAAGCAATGGATCGTTTTCATTAATGCTAGCAAGGCCGTTCACACGAACACGCGCTTGTTTGTTGAAATCTACAAATAACAAGCCCACTTGTCCGTTCACCAGCACATTGCCCGCCGACATAAACATGCCATTTCCATCGTAAATTGGGAACGCGAGCGTTGTTGGGTCAACCACTTTTACCAAGCCCTTTTGTCCGCCTTTATAAGAACAGTTAGCTTGACCTTGATCATCGACCGTCGCTAAGAAAAACATGTTTTGGGCTTCGATAAATTCCGCATCTAGAGGATTAATTTCTGGAGCGATAATCCCTGCTTGCAGCCTATCAGCCAATGGGACTGTTTCAAACGTCTCTTGTAATTGTCGCTGACCTTGATTGAAATACTCACTCATGACCTTCCCTTTCACGCTTTATAGATGGGGCAAACATTAACAATATACTTATTGCGCTCTTTGTTCAGCGCCGGTTCCTTTGGTGCGGTTCATCCGAACAACA
>RFOR01000182.1 GCA_009926525.1 Methylophilaceae bacterium | reverse complement strand
GTATTATTTTTGCTAGCTTTTGCAATTAAATCATTGAGCACTTCATCGTTATAAAGCGTCCACCATTGATTACTAATTGCCGCTGCAGCATCTGTCGCTTGTGCTTCTTGGAAGCTAGTAGGCAGGGCTTGCTTAGGTCTAAAATAATCAGGTCCTATCATCTGACAAGCAACCAGGCTTAACGCAGGGAGTGCGACAAACAATCTAATTAACTGTTTTAATTTCATTGGGCTTCTTTCTCTTGCGATTCTTCGTGGCCAAGATAACCATGCTTTCTCACGTGTTTTCCGCTTAGCCAAGTAAAGAATAGAGGAATAAAAATAGTGGCAATAAAAGTGGCTAGTATCATGCCGCCAAATACGCCAGTTCCCATAGAACGGCGCGCTGCAGCACCAGCACCAGTCGCAACAACCAATGGCAAGATACCAAGTACAAAAGCCATCGAAGTCATCACAATCGGTCTGAAGCGCAACCTAGCAGCTTCAAGCGCAGCTTGTGCAACCGGCATACCCTCTTCCATTTTTTGCTCGGCAAACTCCACAATCAGAATCGCATTTTTCGCCGCCAAGCCGATCAAGGTAATTAAACCGATTTGGAAGTAAATGTCATTCGGCATACCTCGCAGGAGAACCGCTAAAAGTGCCCCTGCAAGTGCAAACGGCACCGCCATAATCACTGCCAAAGGTAAAGCCCAAGTTTCAAATTGCGCCGCCAAAATCAAGAACACCATAATAATAGCGAAGCCAAAAGCAAACAGTGCCGCAGAACCAGTGCGCTTCTCTTGGTAGGCCTGGCCTGTCCAAGCGATTTTGTAGCCATCTGGTAAGTTTTCCTTAGCGATCCGCTCAACTGTTTTAATCGCATCGCCAGAACTCACCCCTGGCGCGCCACTACCAAACACTTTTGCAGAGAGCAAGCCGTTATAACGTTCCAACTGCTCTGCACCCACAATATTGCTAACTTTGCTCAACGCTGAAAGCGGAATCATGTTGCCGCCTTGACTTCGTACATATACCTTGCCCAAGTCTTCTGGATTCATACGGAACTCAGGTTCAGCCTGTAATTGAACACGATATGTACGGCCATTACGGTTAAAGTCATTCACATAAAAAGCACCCATCGTACTTTGTAAGGTTGCATAAATATCCGCAATACGAACACCTTGCGAAAGCGCTTTCGCTTCGTCCACTTCAATTAAAAGCTGTGGAACTGTGGGACGAAAGAATGAATTTAAGCCTGTTAATGTTGGCTC
>RFOR01000181.1 GCA_009926525.1 Methylophilaceae bacterium | reverse complement strand
AAAGAGTGCCATTGGAGAAAGTGCCGATTTTATCATGAGAATGAAAATCATAAACAGTATTTAGGTCATCGATTAAGTATTGAGTATCATTATAAAGGAAAACAGAGACTTCGAGTTCGATTTCTTCAGTAGGGTTATTATTTTTTTTATCGTTTTTTTTATTATTTTTTTTATCTTCCTTCTTATCTTCTTTCTTGACTTCCTTGTTTTCTTTAGGTTTTTTGGTTTTCTTGACAGGAACAACATGTTCAACAGGAGGAATAACAGGTTCAACAGGAGGAATAACAGGTTCAACAACAGGAACAACAACAGGTTGAACAACAGGTTCAACAAGAGGTTGAGTGGAAGGAAGAGTAATTAAGGAAGGGGTCGTAGGGGAAACCTGGGTTTCCCTACCATTGATAGCAAGTTGAACAAGAGAGTTGACAAGGTCATCTTCTTGAGTAACAACCTTAGCCTTCTTACCTTTTCCCTTTTTTTCCACTGGAGGATTAGACTCGTCGACATTGACAGGTTTAACACGTGGTTTTCTCTCCTTCTTGACTTTAGGAGGAAGATTTTCCTTAGCAAGTTTTTTCTTATGTAGAAGAATAGTCTTACGAAGTGTTTTGTTAATTTCCTTGGAAGAAGTCAAAAACTCGTTAACAAAAGCTTGTTGGTTGTCAATAGTATTAAACAAATGTATAGAATTGAACAAAAGGTTCTCGTCGATAAGAGGAGTATCAAGTTCACCATTAATCTTGGAAAGTAAGAAGTATCCAAATTGGATAAACTTAGCATACTTAGCAGGAAGATTGGTTTTAGCCTTGATGTATTCCTCTAAAACAGGAGTACCAGTAGTAACAATTTCTTGTTCCATAACGGGAGTATTGGCGACAGAAGTATTGGAAGCAGACATATTGAAGTATAAAGGATATTATGATATACAGATAAATATAAAGTTGTTTTTATATTCAATTTTTTATGTTTTTTTAGCGGTTCTTAGAGAACCTGATTAAAAAGGGTCAAAAAGGAATATCCTACTCATTTCTCGTTTTAGCTTAAATTATCGCTGCATACATGCAGTCAGTATATAAAATATTATAAAATATAGATTGTTCAGTTGATTGTAGAGAAGATAGTTAAACAGGTTCTCCATTTCTATCTACAATAACTAATTTGGAAACATTCTTAATAACTTTGTTACGGGTATCATCATCACCAAGTAATGTTTGTAAATATATTTTATCTTTTAACAAATTTAATTGAGTATTATTAACTT
>RFOR01000019.1 GCA_009926525.1 Methylophilaceae bacterium | reverse complement strand
GCAGTAATCGCTTCGATGCGTTTTTTCGCTTCTTCGCCTGCTTCAGCACTGACACAACCAATTTTGATTGTGCCGTCATCTTCAATATCGATCGTCGCACCAGTTTCTTCAGTCAGGGCACGAATCACAGCGCCGCCCTTACCGATCACGTCACGAATCTTCTCTGGGTTGATCTTCATCGTGATAATACGTGGAGCAAATGCTGACAATTCAGTACGTGATGTATCCATTGATGACTTCATGATGCCCAAGATGTGCATGCGGCCTTCTTTGGCTTGTGACAATGCCACCTGCATGATTTCAGCCGTAATGCCTGTAATCTTGATGTCCATTTGAAGTGCAGTAATACCATCTTCTGTACCCGCTACTTTAAAGTCCATGTCGCCCAAGTGATCCTCATCACCCAAGATGTCTGTTAACACAGCAACGCGGTTACCTTCTTTAATCAAGCCCATTGCAATACCCGCAACGTGTGATTTAACCGGTACGCCAGCATCCATCAACGCCAAACAACCACCACATACTGAAGCCATTGAGCTTGAACCGTTAGATTCTGTAATTTCAGAAACGATACGGATGGTGTAGCCGAAGTCTTCTTGTGAAGGAAGCGCAGCGATCAAAGCACGTTTAGCTAAACGGCCATGACCGATTTCACGACGTTTTGGTGTACCAACGCGGCCTGTTTCGCCAGTTGCGTATGGAGGCATGTTGTAATGCAACATGAAACGGTCGTTGTAAGCACCTTCAAGCGCATCAATTGTTTGCTCATCGCGGCCTGTGCCCAATGTTGCTACAACCAACGCCTGTGTCTCACCACGCGTAAACAAAGCTGAACCATGCGTACGTGGCAACACGCCTGTACGAATCGTAATAGGACGCACAGTGCGTGTATCACGACCATCAATACGTGGCTCACCGTTCAAGATTTGACTACGAACCACTTTAGCTTCTAAATCAAAGAATGCTGATTTAATTTCATTCGCTTCTTGCGTAGAAGTTTCTTCAGTAATCAATTCTGAGATCACGCGGTTTTTGATTTCGTCTAGCTTAGTAGAGCGCGCACCTTTTGATTTGATTTGGTAAGCAGCGTTAATATCTGCACTCGCGATTGCTGTAACTTTTTCAATCACTGCTGTGTTCGGCGCTGGCGGTGTCCAATCCCATGCTTCCTTACCCACTTCAGCAGCTAATTCGTTAATCATGTTGATCACGGCTTGCATTTGCTCATGACCAAATACCACAGCGCCCAACATGACGTCTTCTGGCAATTCTTTTGCTTCTGACTCAACCATCATCACAGCGGTTGCTGTTGCCGCAACCACTAAATCTAGTTCTGTCTCTTTCATTTGTGTGGCTGATGGATTGATGATGTATTCACCGTCAATGTAACCAACACGTGCAGCGCCTAATGGGCCGTAGAAAGGAATGCCTGAAATTGCCATCGCTGCTGATGCACCGATAATGGCAGGAATATCTGGATCGATTTCACTGTCTGATGACATCACTGTCGCAACAACTTGTACTTCGTTGTAAAACGCTTCAGGGAATAATGGACGAAGTGGACGGTCGATTAAACGTGATGTCAGTGTTTCTTTTTCAGAAGGACGGCCTTCACGTTTGAAAAAGCCACCTGGGATCTTACCTGCAGCGTATGTACGTTCTTGGTAATCAACAGTCAACGGGAAGAAGTCTTGACCCGCTTTAACTTCGGTTTTACCAACGACAGTGACCAATACTGCTGTGTCGCCATAGGTCACCATCACTGCGCCGTCTGCTTGGCGAGCAATTTCACCTGTTTCTAAGGTGAGCTCATGCGCACCGAATTGAATACTCTTTTTTACTTTATTAAACATTTGTCTTCCTTTTTCACATTAATGTTCATTATTTACAACCCTAATAATGAACAACGATAGATGGCACAATGCCACTTTGGTACAACAAAAAAGCCAAAAGCACTACGCGTTTACGTAATGCTTCTGGCTTTTATTCAACTGCAAAAATCGTGTATCGCTTTTTGCAAAAACTTATTTACGAATACCTAAGCGTTCAATCAAAACTTGATAACGGCTTAGATCTTTGCCTTTTAAATAGTCTAACAAACGACGACGTTGGCTAACTAAAGCTAGCAAACCACGACGTGAGTGGTTGTCTTTTTTGTTAGATTTAAAGTGTTCTGTCAGGTATGTGATACGTGCAGTTAACAGTGCAACTTGCACTTCTGGACTGCCTGTATCTGCTGGAGCGCGTTGAAAGTCTGCGACGATCTTAGCGGTATCTTGTGTGGTCATTGCCATCTTTTATTTCCTTATAGTTAGCGTCAATGCAAAAGCAGGGAATCCGCGAATACATTCATTTACGACTCGGACGCGCATTTTATCCGTAAGCTAGTGATTTATCAAGCAGAATCAAGAAAAATCTCGCATTAATCGCTTTGGTGCGATTTTTCCATCATCTTGCAAAAACCCTAAGCCAAGAAAGCGCGCATTTTCATCAAACAAACGCATCTCGCCATTCGGGATTTTTCCAGAAACCCACACTGCCTGGCCTTGCATCAAGTAATGAGCTGCATCAGCGTTTAGTGTCAGCGCTGGCAGATGCGAGAGGGCTGAGTCAATGGGCAAGAGTAACGACTGCAAGACCTCAACCGGCGTCTCTTTTATTTTCTGCTCCAATTGCTCTATCGTAATGGCATCGGCTAACTCATAGCCGGCCGTTTCAATTCTTCGCAGGCCAATCAAATGTGCACCAGAACCCAGTGCATTGCCGATATCTTCGGCCAAGGTTCGAATATAGGTGCCCTTACTACACTTCACTGTCATTTCCGCGACATCCCCTTCAAAGTGCGCGATAGTGATATCAGCAATCGTCACCAATCGTGACTGGCGTTCAATATCCACGCCTTCTCGCGCGTATTCATACAGGGCTTTGCCTTCAAACTTCAACGCTGAATACATCGGTGGGACCTGGCTAATTTCGCCAAGAAAAGATTGGCATGCTGATTCAAGTTGTGCGCGTGTAAAGCGCACATCACTGGTTGCAATCACTTCGCCTTCGGCATCGCCGGTTGATGTGGTTGTGCCAAACTTTACGGTTGCGATATAGGTTTTATCTGCATCAGTGACATATTGTGCAAACTTAGTCGCCTCGCCCAAGCAAATAGGAAGCAAGCCTGTTGCGAGCGGATCTAATGTACCGGTATGGCCTGCTTTCGCGGCCTGAAAAAGCCATTTAACTTTTTGCAGCGCTTGATTCGATGAAAAACCGAGGGGCTTGTCGAGCAACAACACGCCGTTGATATTGCGTTTAACTCTTTTGAATTGCGCCATTTGGCAGATTTAACTTCTGAAGGGGTTTATTCTTTAGGACTATCTGCCAGCGCTTGATTGATGAGGCGGGTTAGTTTCATGCCGTTATCAATCGAAGCGTCGTAGACAAAATGAAGCTGCGGCACAGTGCGCAACAACATACGCTTAGATAGCTGACTGCGTAAGAAGCCTGCAATCTTTTCTAAAGCTTTCTGTAGCTCAGCTGCTGATTTCGCATCCTGTTCAGCCGTGCTGTAATAAATCTTTGCGTGCGCCATATCGCCAGTCACTTCAACTTCCGTTACCGTCACCATACCGACACGTGGATCCTTTACTTCAAACTGAAGCAAATCCGCCAACTCACGGCGCATTTGCTCAGCCACACGGTCACTTCTTGCGAAATCTTTAGCCATTAGAGCGTTCTTGCGATTTCAACAACTTCGTAGACTTCTAACAAATCTCCAACTTCGATGTCGTTGTAGTTCTTCAATGACAAACCACACTCAAAGTTAGATTTAACTTCTTTAACGTCATCTTTGAAGCGCTTGAGTGAATCAAGCTCGCCTGTGTGGATGATCACATCGCCACGAAGCACCCGAATCTTAGAGTTACGTTTAATCACGCCATCTTGTACATAACAACCAGCCACCGCGCCCACTTTAGAGATGCGGTAAACCTCACGTATTTCAACCAAGCCAATCGCACTTTCTTTCTTCTCTGGTGCGAGCATGCCACCAAGTGCAGCTTTGATTTCGTCTACTGCTTCGTAGATGATGTTGTAGTAACGAACGTCAACGCCGGAGCTCTCGATTAACTTACGCGCGCCAGCATCAGCACGCACGTTGAAGCCAATCAAGACGGCTTTAGATGCTACACTTAAGTTCACATCAGATTCAGTGACAGCGCCAACGCCTGTGTGAATAATATTAACTTTCACTTCATCGGTAGATAGTTTTTGCAATGAAGTCGCTAGCGCCTCGTATGAACCTTGAACGTCTGATTTGATGATCAAGGCCAAGCTCTTCGCTTCGCCTTCACCCATATTTTCAAAAATATTTTCAAGGTTAGCAGCTTGTTTCTTGGCTAACTTCACGTCGCGGAATTTACCTTGACGGAACATCGCAATTTCACGGGCTTTACGTTCATCGTTCAGGACGATCACTTCTTCACCTGAGTTAGGCACGTCTGATAGACCTAAAATCTCAACAGGGATAGACGGGCCCGCTTCTTTAATGTCATTACCTGCTTCATCGAGCATCGCGCGAACCCGACCAAAAGCACTACCAGCAAGCAACATGTCTCCGCGCTTCAATGTACCCGATTGCACCAAGATGGTTGATACCGGTCCACGGCCTTTGTCCAGGCGACCTTCAATCACCAAACCTTTTGCAGGGGTGTTTTTAGGTGCTTTTAATTCAAGCACCTCGGCTTGCAACAAGACCGCTTCTAATAGCTCATCAATGCCTTTACCTGTTTTTGCAGACACTTCTACAAACATGGTATCGCCACCCCAGTCTTCCGGCACAACTTCTTCAGCAACCAACTCTTGCTTAACGCGCTCTGAGTTTGCTTCTGGCTTATCAATCTTATTCACAGCGACCACTAGTGGAACGCCTGCAGCTTTTGCATGGTGAACCGCTTCAATCGTTTGCGGCATCACGCCGTCATCCGCAGCCACCACCAAAATCACGATATCCGTTGCTTTCGCGCCACGTGCACGCATAGCAGTAAATGCCTCATGGCCTGGGGTGTCAAGGAAGGTCACCATGCCACGCTCTGTTTCAACGTGATAGGCGCCGATATGTTGTGTAATGCCGCCAGCCTCAGCTGAAGCGACACGGCTACGACGAATGTAATCAAGCAACGAAGTTTTACCATGGTCAACGTGACCCATCACGGTTACGACAGGAGGCCGAGCCTCTAAGATAGCTTCAGCATGTTCAGAGTCATCCAAGAAGGTTTCCGGATCGTTTGCAGCAGCGGCCTTGGCTACGTGTCCCATTTCCTCAACGATAATAATCGCCGTTTCTTGATCCAAGACTTGGTTAATGGTCACCATCATGCCCATTTTCATGAGGGCTTTGATCACTTCGCCAGCCTTAACCGCCATTTTGTGTGCCAAGTCAGCAACACTGATTGTTTCAGGCACTAACACTTCATGCACAATAGGTTCTGTTGGGGCATTAAATGCATGCTCGGCATCATCATCTTTATGCGATTTTGATTTATTCTTTTGCCCACGCCAACCTTGGTTCATACCCATGTCGCCACGTGTTTTGATGCCGCGCTTTTTATTCTCAGCGTCAGCCCACTCTTTATTCTTGTTGCCTTTTTTAGCGGCCTTGTCTTCTGTTTTGGCACCTTCTTTTGGTGCTGGCTTATGCAAAGTGCCCTCAGAAAGTTTTTTAGCTGCAGCTGCTGCTTCTTCGGCTTTTTTAGCTTCGTCATCAAGACGCTTTTGAGCAAGCTCCTGCTTTTTACGCAAATCTTCCGTTTGCATCGCGATCAGCGTTGCATGGCGCTTGGCTTCGTTTGCGCGCTGCGCAATTTGCTCTGGTGACAGTAGACTTGGCTTAACCGATTTCGTGGCTGGCGTTGCCTCTTCAGCCGCAACAGGCAGCTCTTCGATAACTTCAGCCACCACTGGCACCTCTTCAATAACTTCAGGCGCTACAATCACTTCCACCTCAGCCACCACAGGCACTTCTTCGATAACTTCAGGCGTTGGCAAATTCTGTGCTTCTTCAGCTTCATCGCTCCGAACCAGTACACGTTTTTTACGCACTTCAACTTGAATAGTTCTCGCTTTGCCAGAGCTATCAGTTTTTTTAATTTCCGTATTTTGCTTACGCATTAAAGTAATTTTATTTTTAGGTGCTTGTGCACCATGTTCTTTGCGTAAGTATTCCAGTAACAAGGTTTTGTCTTGTTCGGACAACTGGTCACTTGATGCAACTTTGCTGACGCCAGCACTTTTCAACTGCTCAAGCAGTAGCTCGGCTGGCAAGCCTAACTCACTCGCAAATTGTAATACGCTTGTCTGTCCCATCTGTTACTCCAGTCTATTCTTTACGCAACCACTTAAAATACTCATTACTTCGGCGATAAATTTTATACAACGCTTAATCTGATACTGATGCGAACCCGCTTAAGCGAACCAAGGTGCTCGTGCTGTCATAATCAAGGCTTTTGCACGATCAGCATCCATGTTGGTTAATTCAACTAGGTCATCAACGGCAAGGTCAGCTAAATCATCCATGGTAGAAACGCCTTTGGATGCCAACAAATGTGCCGTCTCATCATCCATGCCTTCCATACCAAGCAAATCAGCAGATGCTTCACCGGCATTTTCTTCTTTTGCAATCGCATCGGTTAACAATGCAGCGCGCGCACGTTTACGCAGCTCATTAATCGTATCTTCATCGAACGCTTCAATATCAGCCATTTCAGCCACTGGTACATAAGCAATTTCTTCAAGCGTGCCAAAACCCTCTTGCACCAGAATATCAGCGACTTCTTCATCCACATCCAATTTGTCAATAAATAATTGGCGTGTCTTTGTATACTCTTCTTCGTTCTTTTTAGCAGCTTCATCAATCGTCAGGATGTTCAATGTCCATCCAGTCAACTCTGATGCCAAACGTACGTTTTGACCCATACGTCCAATCGCTTGTGCTAGTTGTTCTTCGTCTACAACAACATCCATACTGTGTGCATCTTCATCCACAACAATACTTGAAACTTCCGCTGGCGCCATTGCATTAATGACAAACTGCGCAGGCTCCATTGACCATAACACGATATCAACACGCTCACCCGCAAGTTCGCCCGTGACAGCCTGTACGCGTGAACCGCGCATACCAACGCATGTTCCAACAGGATCTAAACGTTGATCATTTGCTTTAACCGCAATTTTTGAACGTAATCCAGGGTCGCGTGCTGCAGCCCTAATCTCTAGTAAGCCATCTTCAATTTCTGGCACTTCAAGTTCGAATAAGCGAATAATAAATTCAGGTGCAATACGCGAGAGAATAAGCTGCGGACCACGGCCTGTGCGTTCCACGCGAAGTAAAAATGCTCTTACACGATCACCAACACGCAGGTTCTCTTTTGGGATCATTTGATCACGCGGCAATAGAGACTCAATACGTCCCACCTCGATAATTGCATTCCCTTTTTCCATGCGTTTGATGACGCCTGTCACCAAGAACTCTTTACGCGCTAAGAAATCATCAAGAATTTGTTCACGCTCAGCCTCACGGACTTTTTGCAAAATCACTTGCTTAGCAGCTTGCGCACCAATCCGGCCAAATTCAACTGACTCTAGAGGATCTTCAAATGTATTTTCTTCAGAAATTTCTTTACCTTCAGCACGCTCATCATCGGCATACATCTGAGCGCCAGGATTTTCTAGCGCCTCGTCATCGGTAAGCAATGTCCAACGTCTAAATGAGTCATATTCACCTGTTTCACGGTCAATCTGTACGCGTACATCTGCGTCATCAACAAAACGTTTTTTGGTGGCAGATGCTAACGCATACTCAAGGGCGCTAAACACAACCTCTTTATCTACGTTCTTTTCGTGTGCAAGTGCATCTACAAGTAATAAAATTTCGCGACTCATTTTAATCTCCGCTTAAAAATTCGGTATAACAACAATACAAACTATTAAAATTCAGGTGCTAAACGTGCTTTATCAATGTTATTAAGATCGATTTTGAATATAACACCTTCAACATCAATCAATAAATCCCCATCTTCAACACTCTTTAAGACCCCAAGAAAATTCTTTCTTCCTTCGATTGGCATTCTCACTTTGACACTCGCCTTAGACTCTAGAAACCTAATAAAATCAGCCTCTTTCTTAAGCGCACGGTCTAAACCAGGCGAAGAAACTTCCAATCTGTCGTAATCAATATCATTTTCAACAGCTAATACATTACCCAATTGATTGCTGACTAGTACGCAGTCATCAATCGTGATGCCGTCAGGCTTATCAATAAATAGACGCAATAACTTACCACGGTTGGAAACTTCCAAATCCGCTAGCTCGTAACCTAACTGCGTTACTGTCTTTTCAATTAATCCGTATAAATCTGCCAATTAATTCAACCTTGTTCCAAATAATCAATTAACCATCAGAAACAAAAAATGGGCTCATCGCCCATTCTTCTTAAAATCAACCATTTAGCGTAATGGCCTACGTTTGTAACAAACAAAAAAGCCCACAATAGTGGGCTTTTAAGTAGTGTTGTTATGAACATAACAACACTTCGAATAAAGAGTCTGGCGGTGACCTACTTTCGCATGCGAAGAGCATACTATCATTGGCGCAGAATCGTTTCACGGCCCTGTTCGAGATGGGAAGGGGTGGTTCCAATTCGCTATGGCCGCCAGACATAACCGGGATTCCTTGGGAGCCAAGGGATCGTTAAGCTGTCGTGAGCAATTGCTTGCTCAGCGAGTAAAACAGGTTTGTGTTTCACAAACGTGTCTTAAACAAATTGGAAGAAGTAAAGATTTTTGGGTGTGTGCAATTGATTACATTGCTTTAGAACAACCTTCATTTGAATCTCTTTAAGAGATCAAGATTTAAGGTTATAGGATCAAGCCTCACGAGCAATTAGTATCGGTCAGCTTAACGCATTACTGCGCTTCCACATCCGACCTA
>RFOR01000180.1 GCA_009926525.1 Methylophilaceae bacterium | reverse complement strand
CCACGCACTTTAGGAAGCTTATCAAATACGCTAGCACGACCTTCAGGGTCGTCCTGACTCACAATCTCGCCTTCTGGCTTATGGTAAATCAGTACCTTCGGTAATTCAGGCTCGAATGGTAAGCGCACTGGGCGGCTATCAACACGGACGATGTCATGCTCGGTTACGCCTGCACCCTGAGTAGCCACTTGGCCGTTAATCGTCACACGACCACTTGCAATCAAGGCTTCCATATCACGGCGTGAACCCAAACCAGAAAGGGCTAATAGCTTATGCAAACGCTGCGTTGGCAATGCTGGCGCATCAGGGTCTTGTGCGATAGGCGTGAAATTAGTCGTTGGGCGCTTGATGGTGCGCTGTGGGTCACGCTGCTGTTTAAAAGGACGAGCCATGTTGGATATTTCGATAATTGAATAGAGCTAATTTTACAGCAGATTGACTAGCTAAATATTTTAATTAGGCTTGAGTCTCGCCGTTATCAAGAAAATCGACTTGCGCTGTTGCTTCTTGCAAATCCTCAACAAGAGGTTCTTCTTCGACAAAGGGTTGCTCGATGAAGGTTTCCATCGCCGGCAAATCCGCCAATGATTTTAAATTAAGATCATCTAAAAAGGTTTTGGTGGTTGCATATAATGAAGGGCGACCAGGCACTTCACGCTGACCCACCACATCAATCCAATCGCGCTCTTGCAACTGACGCATAGTATTAGGGTTCACCGCCACGCCACGTAACTCTTCAATATCACCGCGCGTAACAGGTTGACGGTACGCAATAATAGCCAAGGTTTCCATCGCAGCTCGTGAGTAACGGTGAGGACGATCTGGATTAAGACGAGACAAGTAAGTGGCCAATTCAGGCAATGCTTGAAAACGCCAACCACTGGCCACTTGTACCAACTCCATACTATTAGAAGCGCGCGCTTGCCAATCCTGCTTAAGCTCATCTAGCAACATACGCAAAGTCGCGCGTTCAATTCGCTCAGAAAACAAGCGCAACATATCATCCAAAGACAAAGGCGTTGGGCTGGTTAGCAAAGCCGCCTCTAATATCACTTTCATCTGCGTTGTGTTGTTCGATTCCATCATCAGTTTTGATTGATTGTTAAGTAGATAGGCGTAAAAGCGGCTTGCTGGGTAATCTTCACCAAACCCTCACGCGCCAACTCTAATATCGCCAAAAAACATACGACCAACTTAGGAATACCATCAGCCTCAATGTCAAAAAGCGCTGAAAACTCCATCATATTTTGTGCTTTTAATTTGCGTAAAATTTGGCTCATGTGTTCGCGCACAGAAAG
>RFOR01000179.1 GCA_009926525.1 Methylophilaceae bacterium | reverse complement strand
TGAAGCATTTAGACGTAAGAGGATAAAAGAAATGACACTTGGCCCAGTGATGCTAGATGTAGTTGGTAAGGAACTCACTGCAGAAGATATTAAGCGATTGCAGAATCCTTTAGTGGGTGGCGTGATTTTATTTTCGCGTAACTTTGAATCGCCAGCTCAATTAAAGGCGCTAACAGCAAATATTCATGAGGTTCGTCAGCCGCCTTTGTTGATTTCCGTTGACCATGAAGGTGGCCGTGTACAGCGTTTTAAAGAGGGCTTTACCAAAATCCCGCCCATGCGTGAGTTTGGAAAAATCTGGGATAACAACCCTAAAAAAGCGAAAGAACTAGCGGAAGAGGCTGGTTGGATTTTAGCTGCTGAGTTGCGCGCGCATGGTGTGGACTTTAGCTTCACGCCTGTTTTGGATATGGACTATGGCGAAAGTCAAGTCATTGGCAATCGTGCGTTTCACTTAAAAGCGCAAGCCATTCATGAACTTGCCTATGCTTTGATGCATGGCTTAAGACGTGGCGGTATGCCAGCGGTCGGTAAGCATTTTCCAGGGCATGGCTATGTAGTGGCAGATTCGCATGTAGCGATTCCTGTGGATGAGCGCGAGTTTGATGAAATTGCGCAAAATGATATGCAGCCATTTCGTCAGATGATTGATGATGGAATTCAGGCGATTATGCCTGCCCATGTGATTTATCCTAAGGTAGATGAAAAGCCAGCGGGCTTCTCAACGCGTTGGTTACAAAAAGTACTGCGTGAACGTTTGGGCTTTGATGGTGTGATTTTCAGTGATGACCTATCTATGGAGGGAGCAGGGGTTGCAGGTGATGTCACTGCACGTGCCCTAGCTGCGCTCAATGCGGGTTGTGATATGGTTTTGTTGTGTAATAAGCCAGATAAAGCAGATGAGCTATTGGCAAGTCTTCGGTGGGATATGACAGGGGCAAGTCGTGCAAGGCTAGCGCGTATGCATGGCGGTCGAAGTCCAAAAGATATGGACCATTTGCATGAAGATGCTGAGTTTGTTGCGGCGGTCAAACGTGTCGATTTAGTAGGTAAATCTGAGCAGGATTTGTTTTAAATTTCTTTTAACAGATTGTCACAAAAATAGTCTTGAAACTTAGTGCTAAAATCGCTATCTTAGGTATGTTGCTCTTTGGCAATATTTTGATAAGGAAATTGTAATGTTTGATGATGTTCAAGTAATTGGTCGTTCAACTACTGCCGCGGATATTCAAAACCGCGTGCTGCGTAACACTTACGCCTTGCTTGGTTTAACCATGATTCCAACCATGATAGGCGCGTATTTCGGTCTGCAAATGAAT
>RFOR01000178.1 GCA_009926525.1 Methylophilaceae bacterium | reverse complement strand
GTGAGGTATTCGTCATAAGCCTCATCCAACATAATCAATACGTGCTTAGGCACTGCTGATAAAAACTTCTTAAGCTCAAGCTTACCTATTAAAGTACCTGTTGGATTGTTCGGGTTTGCGACAAACACCATGCGCGTTTTTGGTGTAATCGCTTTCAACATCGCATCTAAATCATGTCCAAATTGTTTAGCTGGCACAATAACGCCTGTAGCGCCAACCGCTTGGGTCACAAGGCTATAAACAGCAAAAGCGTGTTGAGAGTAGACCGCTTCATCGCCTGTCGCTAGAAAAGCGCGTGCAGATAGCTCCAGAATGTCATTTGATCCGTTTCCAAATACTAATTGGCTGGGTGTGACCTTGAATTTTTCACACACAGCATCTCGAAGTGCAACGCTATTACCATCTGGATAGCGAGCAATGTCATCCAAAGCATCCATCATCGCCATGTGTGCGTTTGGGCTAACGCCCAATGGATTCTCATTGGAAGCAAGCTTCACGATTTGGCTTGGATCTAAGCCCTTATCGCGCGCCAAATCACTAATAGGCTTACCTGGTTGATAAGGTGCAATAGAACGAATGTATGCAGGGGCTAAACTGGCAATGTCTGACACGGAAATAACCTCGAAATTTAAAGCCCTAAAGGCTTAATTAAACAACAGCAACTGGATAAGAACCCAACACCTTAACAAACGAAGCGCGTTGCTCAATTTCATCCAAGGCTTGTTTGATGTTGGCATCTTGATGATGACCTTCAATATCTACAAAGAATATATATTCCCACAAGCCCATTTTAGCTGGACGCGACTCCAACTTGGTCATACTGACTTGGTTCTTAGATAAAGGTTCCAAAATTGACACCATCGCACCAGGTACGTTTTTAGTTGCAATCACCAAAGACGTTTTATCTTTACCTGATGCAGCAACGTCGTGGTCAGCGAGTACCAAGAAACGTGTAGTGTTACGTGGATCATCTTCAATATTATTCGCTAATGAACTCAGCTCAAATAACTCGGCTGCGCGCAAACTCGCAATGGCTGCAGCGCCCTTCTCTGTGCTTGCTAGTCGTGCAGCTTCAGCATTGCTCACCACGGCCAAATGCTTCTCCGGCTTTGATGGATGGGGCACGTGCACTAAACGTAGAGGTAGACCCATGTAGCTATTCTTTTTTCCTCCTTTGGGAAACTTGTTGGTTAATAAGATCGTTTGTGACTTTAATCCTACTTCATCTTCATGCTCAGCGATTACCTCATAGGCAGCTTTTTGCTTTAAACGAGTGACAAAATAAGCGCCTTGTTGATGAATATCTGCCCACCAATTGTAGTCACAG
>RFOR01000177.1 GCA_009926525.1 Methylophilaceae bacterium | reverse complement strand
GCCCACATCGTGCTCGGCAATACCTTCCACTTATGGCTAAGGCCTGGCTTAGATGTGATTGAGGCGCATGGCGGCTTACACCAATTCATGAGCTGGGATGGCCCAATATTAACCGACTCAGGCGGCTTCCAAGTTTGGAGTTTGGGTGATTTACGAAAGATTTCAGAGGAAGGCGTGAAATTCCGCTCACCAATAAACGGTGACAGTTGTTTCTTAACCCCTGAAGAATCCATGCGCATTCAAAAAGTCCTCAATTCAGACATCGTCATGATTTTTGATGAATGCACACCCTATCCTGCGACCGTTCAAGAAGCGCGTGACTCTATGCAATTAAGTTTGCGCTGGGCACGTCGTAGCAAAGACGCACACGAAGGCAATTCAAACGCTTTATTCGGGATTATCCAAGGCGGGATGTATGAGGATTTACGTGATATTTCTCTCAATGGACTGACTGATGTTGGCTTTGATGGCTACGCCATTGGCGGCCTTTCAGTAGGGGAGCCAAAAGAAGATATGTTGCGCATCCTTGCGCATACTGCACCACAAATGCCACAAGATAAGCCACGCTATTTAATGGGTGTTGGTACCCCCGAGGATTTAGTAGCGGCCGTGAGTAATGGCGTGGATATGTTCGACTGTGTGATGCCAACGCGTAATGCCCGCAACGGTTGGCTATTTACCCGAAACGGTGACATAAAATTGAAAAATTCACGGTATAAAATGGATACAAGTCCGCTAGATCCGGAATGCACTTGCTACACCTGCCAAAACTTTAGCCGTGCTTATTTACATCATTTGCACAGACTGAATGAGATTTTAGGTGCTCGCTTAAACACTATTCATAATTTACATTACTACCAAGAGCTTATGGCTGGTATGCGTGCGGCAATTGAATCGCATACTTTTGAGGCATTTAAGCAAGACTTTGCCGCTAAACGGAGTGGATTGAAACAATAGGGATAAATAGGTAGCGACCTCTACTCTATGCTAGAATTTTGGCTCAAATAACTGTTTCAAGATTGACCCTCAAGCATCATTTAATGAAAGGCTGTATCCATGTTTATTAGTTCTGCATACGCCGCCTCTGGCGCCGCTTCATCCGATTGGACAAGCTTTGTACCAATGGTTGTGATTTTTGTATTGTTTTACTTCATGTTGGTTCGGCCACAAATGAAACAAGCAAAAGAGCAACGCGCAATGATTGAAGCATTAAAAGTGGGCGACGAAGTCGTGACTTCAAGTGGCATTCTTGGCAAAGTCACTAAAGTGGCTGACAATGTCATCAGTCTTGAAATTGCCCCGAACATCGTGATCAGTGTTCAAAAACCTGCTATTCAAGCCAAGTTAGAAAAAGGCACTATTAAA
>RFOR01000176.1 GCA_009926525.1 Methylophilaceae bacterium | reverse complement strand
AAATTGCTCTTAGGGCCTTCGTTAAATCCGTCCCGTTTCAACAAAAACTGGTGTTGCTTTACGCCAAGGTTAATGTGTTTGTCGAGAATAGTCTTGTTACCCCAGGATTCAACTAGAGCCTCATATTCGACTTTTTGGTTATCTCCCTCTAAGCCAGGAGCTATCAAGTTGAGCCATGGCTCTGTGTCTGTTGCTGGTGCAATGTGTTCAACGTGAATTTTCTCTGGATCGTAAACCACGATCGATGACTTATCGCTGTTCACCTGATTTAATCTGAATAAGAGCACTCTTACGAATGTGTTGTCTGTAATTGGTTCGTCAAAATAGACCATACACTTAGCGTCTTTTGGCATGTCCTTTAGAAGTGTGGTGATTATGACGTCTACGTTTGCATCAGCTTTTCTAGCTTCTAATGCAGCCTCTTGGCGATTGCCAAGCCCCTCTTGAACCACTTGGGCTAAGTCATCTACTGTGTATAAATAGACGTCATCTAGTTGAGCCGCTTCAGGCTCAATATCGCGTGGTACAGCTAAATCCACCATGAAAATCGGGCGGCGTTTACGGGCTTTAATTGCGCGTTCTACCATGCCAAGGCCAACAATCGGTAATTGGCTTGCGGTGCTGGTAATGACGATATCGAATTCGTGTAAACGCTCAGTTAACTCGGATAACAACATCGCTCGGCCGTTGAATAACTCAGCCAGTTCTTCACCGCGGTCTAATGTCCGGTTAGCAACCGTGATGCTGGCGGGTTTTTGTGCGGCAATATGTTCAGCGCAAAGCGTAATCATTTCGCCAGCACCAATAAATAACACGTGTTTGTCTTGCAAATTGCCAAATAGTCGCTGCGCTAAACGCACCGATGCGGCTGCCATTGAAAGCGAGCTTGCGCCAATATCTGTCGTGGTGCGTACTTCTTTTGCAACAGCAAAAGTACGTTGAAAAAGTTTGTGTAGCAAAGTGCCAATGGTGCCAGCTGTTTCAGCAATCTTCACCGCTTGTTTCATTTGCCCTAGAATTTGTGGCTCACCAAGCACCATGGAATCTAAACCTGATGCCACACGGAATGCATGTTTAACAGCTTCGTCGCTAGGCAAAGTGTAGATGTAGGGCTGAATATTTTCGCGGTCTAGTTTGTGATATTGCGCGAGCCAAGCCAATGCTTGCTCAGGATGCGAAGTATTACAGTAAAGCTCAGTACGATTGCAGGTCGATAGAATGGCTGCCTCGCGCGCGCCGTGCGCGGTTAAATCGCGAAGTGCATGTGCGAGTGTTTCATTTTGAAACGCCACGTTTTCGCGTATAGAAATTGGAGCTGTGGTGTGGTTTACACCAACTGTGAATAATTGCATTTCGCAATTTTCCAGCATCCGGACT
>RFOR01000175.1 GCA_009926525.1 Methylophilaceae bacterium | reverse complement strand
ACGGCCTCTTGTGTTCGCTCGTCTTTGAACACGACGGGTGGAAAGTCGGCGACGCAGACGAGAGAAGGTACCCTTGTCAATACGTCGCGAAGGAAGGGCACGGTTTGTACTACGGGGGGGACGATGGACCATTGAGAAGGGTCGCGCATAGCTGCGCATACAACATCGACGGTGAAGCGAACGTCAATGTCTACTTGGTTAAAAAGTTTCGGATTGGCCGAAACTTGGACGATGGCTTTATGAAGCTTGCTTTCGCTTCTGTTCTCGAGTAGAGCGAAACATTGACGCTTCATCATACAGGTTGTGTGACTGCATTTTCTATGGAATCGTTTGAAAGTACAGGATCTAATTCACTCACAGAGAGCAATAAAAATCGACGGTTTAGTCACTAAGTGCATGTTTTTCATGTATTTGGGTTGAAACGCTTTAATGTCTATTACGTGTATCGCAAAGAATAAGCTAAACGAGTTGCCTTGTGTAAAAAAGAGTCTAGTCGGCGCATCGAAAGATTTTCAGGAACGCATAAGCGAGACTAAGGAAAAAAAAGTTTGTCGAAGGAAGGGTTGAAATCGAGTGAGGGTATGGGAAGAGCGGCAATGTCTTCATCGGCTTCTTCGTTAGCGAAAATGATGCGCCTGTTTTTTTTTGAATCTGTGAAATCGTTGGCTTCGGCTAAGGCGGCGGCACGGCGCGCTTCGATGTGTTGGATAGCGGCATCGCGTGTTTGGATGGCGAGAGAGTGTTCTTGGCGCTTGCGCTTGAGAGTGGAAAGGTCGTTTTTTGCTTGGTTGAGTATGGCGGTAGTTTTTTGTTCGAAATCGGCAATGATAATGCTGCGAGACTTGCACCTACTGCATTTATTGCTCTTGCTTGTGCTTGGCTCAGTTACTTATTTCTCAGTGCTATGGGCTTTAGGCATACGTGTTAAAGACTTTATGAAGCGCACTGTTATTTAGTCCTATGCAAATCCTCAGACATTTCCGAAGTCAGCGTTGTCGACCATGTGCTTTAGCGATAGGCAATTTTGATGGTGTGCATTTGGGACATCAAGCTTTGCTCAAAGAGCTTAAAGCAGTGGCAAGCACGCAACTATTGCAAACTGCGGTGATGACATTTGAACCGCACCCGCGCGAGTTTTTTGCGCCAGAAAAAGCACCATCGAGATTAGCCTCGCTGAGAGAGAAATTAGAGCGATTTTCAGATGCTGGCGTTGATGTTGTTTATCTATGACGATTTAATCAGCGCTTTGCCAGCTTAAGTAGTGAAGCTTTTATCAACGATATTTTGATTAAATCGCTCAATGCTAAAACTGTTTTAGTGGGCGAAGATTTTAGATTTGGTGCGGGTCGCCGTGGCGGCGTTGTTGATATTGCCAATGCA
>RFOR01000174.1 GCA_009926525.1 Methylophilaceae bacterium | reverse complement strand
AAAAAGTCTAAGAATTGTTGTCTGATTTCTTTAACAGATATTGTTGGTGATGCTGGTTTACTCATTCAATTAGCCTATTTATTTTCTTTGGTGACGGCCTTGCTAAACTTCGTCTTCTTGCTCGTTAATGACTTTTTTTATGATCTCAAAACCAAAGCCGCGGCTTTGTAAAAACCGCGCTTGCTTTGCCCATTCTTCTCTTGAACCTGGAGGCGCATCGTACTTTTTACGCCACACGGCTTTGGCATTCGCCAGCTCGTTCTCTTTTACATCTTGCACCGCTTCGGAAATTAGATCGTCAGAAACGCCTTTTTCTCTAAGTTCATGTGCAATGCGCGCAACCCCAAATTTGGATTTGCGCGCATGTAGTATTTGCTCTGTAAATCTGGTGTCCGACACCCAATTACGTTTTTGGAAATCCGCAACTATCGCAGGGATTTCTTCTGCATCTAGTTCATATTGCCTTGCCACTGTATTTAGTTTTTGCGCAAGCTCCGCGACACTGTATTCCCGCTTGGCTAGATAATCTAGCGCACGTTGGCGAAGTGAAACTTGCGACTTTTTCTTTTCCAGTCTTATTCCTTAATCTGCTGCGTCATCTGGGCTGATGGTCTTGACGATAGCGTCTAGATTGCCTTTTGCATTTGCGCGAATTTTGGCATCAATCTCGTCCGCCACTTCAGGATGCTCTTTCAAATATTCGCGAGAATTATCTTTCCCTTGACCGATTTTTTCACCGTTGTAGCTATACCAAGCACCCGCTTTTTCAACGATCTTAAGGTCCGAACCCAACTCCAGAATCTCGCCTTCGCGCGAAATGCCTTCGCCATACAAGATATCAAATTCAGCTTGTTTGAATGGCGGCGCGACTTTGTTTTTGACAATTTTAACGCGAGTTTCAGAACCGATGACTTCATCGCCCCTCTTGATTGCGCCAGTGCGGCGAATGTCTAAGCGAACTGATGCGTAAAATTTAAGTGCGTTACCACCAGTGGTTGTTTCTGGGTTGCCGAACATCACGCCAATCTTCATACGGATTTGGTTAATGAAGATCACCATGGTGTTGGTGCGTTTGATGTTACCTGTGAGCTTGCGAAGCGCTTGGCTCATTAAACGAGCTTGCAAGCCCATATGGGAGTCGCCCATTTCGCCTTCGATTTCGGCTTTTGGAACGAGCGCTGCGACAGAGTCGACAACAACGATATCAACAGAACCGGAACGCACGAGCATGTCGGCGATTTCTAGGGCTTGTTCGCCAGTGTCTGGTTGCGAGATTAAAAGCTCACCAACATTGACGCCAAGTTTTTGTGCGTATTGTGGGTCTAGCGCGTGCTCAGCATCAATAAAAGCTGCTGTGCCACCTAGTTTTTGCATCTGTGCAATGACAGATAGCGTGAGTGTCGTTTTACCAGAAGATTCTGGACCGTAGATTTCAA
>RFOR01000173.1 GCA_009926525.1 Methylophilaceae bacterium | reverse complement strand
GGCATCCGAGGATGCCGTTTTTAGTTTTTAAACTACTAAGAATTAAATCTTAGAAGAATAAGATCGCACCTAATGAACCAACGTTAGCTGTGTTTGTTGGGCTACCAGCAGCACGGCTTTCAGATTGAACATTTGAGTACTCAGCTACTAAGTTTAAGTGCTTAGTAAGTGGGTGGTAAGCACCAACAATCCATGCTTCACGTGAAGCAGCTGCAATGTTGTTTACACCCCATGAAGCACCTAACTTAGTACCAACGCCTGGCAGTTTGAATGTACCTTGAACATAACCACCTGAGTTCTTAACATCAGCAGTAGCAGCAGCAGCAGAAGTGCCACCCCATGCTGTAGCAGGGAATTGACCTACACCAGCGTCAAAGTTCTGACCGTCGTAGTAGTAACCAACCAACTCAGCGCCTTGGTAAGCAACTTTAGCACCAACTTCATATGCATCAGCTGTAAATGTATCTGTAGCTGTTTGAGCTGAAGTTGCATTTGTACCGTAAGTCATGCTACGTTTTGTAGTAACACCACCAACCCAAACACGACCAGTTACATCATTAGCTGCAAAGTCATAAGTTAATTTACCAGCAAAACCTAAATCTTCGTTAGAAGTTTGACCCAACGCCTCTTGAACAGCAACAGTAGCTTGGAAGCCATTGAAGTTTGGAGTTTGGTATTGGATTTGTGCTAACCAGTCAGCATACAAGTAACCTGAACCGATACGGCCCAATGTTGATGAACCTGTGTTACCAGCGTTAGAACCTACGCCTAACAATGTCATGTCTGATAGAATAGCGTCAGAACCAAACACGCCTAGATCACGACCAGCTTTGATAGTACCCCATGAAGCATCGCCGAATGACAAGAATGATTGACGAATGTTCAATGAGCTATAACCTAAACCGCCGTTAGAAGCGCCTGTACCATTCAAGTTGTCACCTGAAGCAGCGTTAATACCAGTCCAGAACGAGAATTGAACAGCAACGTCTAAGTCGTTTTGACGTGTTTTAGCACCGATAGCAAGCGCTGTTGGTAACAAACCAGTTTGAATTGTGTTTGTAGTTGCGCCAGCGCGAGTACCGCTGTTTGTTGTGTGTGTGTAGTAAGCGTTAACGTTACCACCGATGTCCACAGTCCAATCACCAGCTGGGATTGTGATGCCAGCGTTTGCTGCAGATGAGAATGCTACTAAAGCACCAGCAACTGCTAAACCTAATTTCTTGTTCATATATTTCTCCTAAGATTTTTTGTTTCCTCATGAAAGCATATTTACCCCATGAAGGTGATAAGAGTATGCCAAAGCAAAAGGCATGTTAGCAAGTAAAGTTGTATGTTTTTTGTTAACAAACCAAATTTTGTTGTTTTTTTACAACATAATGGATGGAAATCTTTATAAATCAGTATTTAGCGCTATTTAGTTCACTTTATAGCTCACGATCC
>RFOR01000172.1 GCA_009926525.1 Methylophilaceae bacterium | reverse complement strand
ATGACCTTATCTAAATATTTCACGAATTGTTGAAACCTTGAATCTTCGATACCCTGAAAGCCCAAGCCGTTCCAACCTGTAGCTTCAGCCGCGGTGTGAATCGCCACTAACTTTGTAGACACCAATCAGCCGTTTTTCTGAATTGATTTTCATAGTCTATCGGAGATAGTAAATTATTGGAATTGTGACGACGCTTCGAGTTATAAAATATCTCGATGTAGTCAAAAATATCCTGTCTTGCATCATCTCTGCTGTTGTATATTTTTCGTTTAATCCTTTCCCGTTTTAATAGTTGAAAGAAGCTTTCAGCCACTGCATTGTCATGGCAATTGCCACGACGACTCATGCTAGATTCTAAGTTGTGTGCCTTTAAAAACAATTCCCAGTCCTCGCTGGTATATTGGCTACCCTGATCTGAATGCACCAAGACTTTAGTTTTAGGTTTTCTGCGCCAGACTGCCATCAGCAAAGCATCTAAGACTAGCTCCTTAGTAATCCGTGATTGCATCGACCATCCCACAATGCGACGTGAGAACAAATCCATCACCACCGCCAAATACAGCCAGCCCTCATGGGTGCGGATATATGTAATATCAGTCACCCATGATTGATCAGGGTAAGTTGGATTGAACTGCCTGTTTAATGTATTGGGGCTTGTTAGATAGGGCTTGCCACTGTAGTGACGTGGTTTACGATAACCCACCTGCGCCTTTAGTCCACTCGCATGCATCAGGCGATACACACGATTAATACCGATGACTTCGCCTAATGCACGCATGTCGCTATGAACCTTGCGGTAACCATATACGCCCCCAGACTCAAGCCAGCATTGCTTAATCAAACCAGTTTGGCGTTGATTGCTTTGATGGCGTGATGAGTGTGGTTGTTTTAACCATGCATAAAAGCCACTGGGATGTACTTCTAGCATCTGGCATAACCATCTAGTCGGCCAGCAGTCGTGATGCTCCTTAATGAAGGCATACCTTACTCTGACTGCTTCGCGAAGTATGCCGCGGCTTTTTTTAACAGGTCACGTTCTTCTTTGACACGCTTAAGCTCTTTACGGAGTTGGTTAAGTTCAGCCTGCTCAGCTGTTTTAGCTTGGTGAACAGCTGAGTCAGGCCCATATCGCTTGACCCAAGCGTACAGACTGTCTTTTGTGACATCCAAGCGACTTGCCACATCAGTCACGGCGTAGCCACCTTCAATCACTTGACGCACCGCTGCTAATTTAAACTCTTCGGGATAACGTTTGCCACTCATTTTATGCCTTTCTTTGTTTGCCATTATTATGGCTCAAAGGCGTCTACTAAATTAGTGGCGATTCAGCGTGAATTATTTCCCTTACTTCGATCCCAGACGCGCTTAAAAAAAGAAAAGCCCGCTAATAAATTCTTTCAGCGCGTATTCGTCTATACGCATCTAATACTTTAGGCACAT
>RFOR01000171.1 GCA_009926525.1 Methylophilaceae bacterium | reverse complement strand
AAGAATGAATGGCGACGTGTTTGCGTGAGTACACCTTTACGCGCATCAATTAAAATAATCGCAAGATTAGCCGTTGAAGCAGCGGTCACCATGTTGCGTGTGTATTGTTCATGGCCTGGGGCATCTGCGATAATGTATTTGCGTTTGCCTGTGCTGAAGTAGCGGTAAGCCACGTCAATAGTAATGCCTTGTTCACGTTCAGCTTGTAAGCCGTCTGTAAGTAGCGATAAATCGACTACTTCTAGACCACGCTTTTTAGAAGTGCGATCCATTTGCGTAAGGGTGTCAGCCAAGATGCTTTTGGTATCAAACAGCAAACGGCCGATGAGGGTGCTTTTACCATCGTCTACGCTACCACAAGTCATGAAGCGAAGTAGGCTATCGTTGTGTTGTGTTGTCATTAGAAATAGCCTTCTTTCTTACGTTGTTCCATTGATGCATCTGATGTTTGGTCATCAAGCCTTGTTGCGCCACGTTCTGTAATCGTGGTGGTTGCAGTTTCCAGCACAATTTTAGAAATGGTATCAGCATCGCTAATCACTGGGGCTGTACAAGTGATGTCGCCTACTGTGCGGAAGCGAACTTCCATATTGATGATTTCTTCACCTGCTTTAGGTTGGTTAATGACCTGACCTGAAGCGAGCGGTACATTAACTGGTACGATAGAGTCAGCACGCATCACAACATCACGTTGATGTGCGAAGTAGATACTTGGTAGGCCTAATTTTTCACGTTCGATATATTGCCAAACATCCATTTCAGTCCAGTTTGAAATTGGGAATGCGCGGATATTCTCACCTTTGTGTGAACGCGCGTTATATAGATTCCACAACTCAGGGCGTTGGTTTTTTGGATCCCACTGGCCGAACTCATCACGAAAACTCATGATGCGTTCTTTAGCTCGGGCTTTTTCTTCATCGCGGCGTGCTCCACCAATACAACAATCAAAACCGAACTCTTCAATGGCCTCTAGCAATGTGACAGATTGGTGCTTGTTGCGTGATTCATCTTCTGATTTAAGCACCACGGTACCGCGCTTCATTGAGTCTTCTACAGAGCGAACAATCAAGCGCTCGCCAAGCTCCGCAGCCCGTTGGTCGCGGAACTCAATTACTTCTTTGTAATTATGACCAGTATCAATATGCATCAGCGGGAAAGGGAAGCGGCCTGGACGGAAAGCTTTTTCAGCAAGGCGCAGGATACACAATGAATCTTTACCGCCAGAGAATAGCAACACAGGGTTTGAACATTGGCCTGCAACTTCACGCAAAATGTGAATTGCTTCTGCTTCTAGCCAATCGAGGTGGCTGAGAGTTTTTTTGTTTACTGTCGTCATTGTTTCAACTTATAAATTTCAAATAGGGTTTGTTGCTTACTTCGTTTTTTTAACATGTAGGCCGCACTCTTTGCTGGTTGGGTCTTCCCACCACCAGCGGCCGGCACGCAC
>RFOR01000018.1 GCA_009926525.1 Methylophilaceae bacterium | reverse complement strand
TAATGCAAGATATTGAATTTATAATAAATACCGAATACGTTGAGCTGTGCAACCTGCTCAAGTTGGTTGACTTGGCAGACAGTGGCGGACGAGGCAAAGCCATGGTGGCTGAAGGCTTAGTTAAAGTAGATGGCGAGTTAGAACTTCGCAAAACTGCCAAAATAAAAGCTGGTCAAATTATTGAATGCCAAGGTAAACGTATATTGATTAGCATAGACCCTAATGCTGAAATCAAACCACCAAAAGTAAAAGCCCCTAAAGTGCGTGGCAAAGGTCAGCCTAATCGGCGCAGTGGCGCAGGCGTCAAGCCAACAGGCACAAAGTCTGCAAAAAAAAATAGTGCAAATAAGGCTGACCCGAGTGCAGAGAAGAAATCACCATGGCACTAAAATCCACCATCTACAAAGCGGACTTGCAAGTGTCCAACATGGACAGCAACTACTATGCTGCACATAGCTTAACGCTTGCCAGACACCCTTCTGAAACCGAAGAACGCTTAATGGTAAGGCTCATTGCTTTTGCATTGTTTGCAAGAGAGTCATTGGCTTTTGGCAAAGGCTTAAGCGATGACGAAGAACCAGACTTATGGCAAAAGGATTTAACAGGCGCCATTGAGCTTTGGATAGATGTTGGTCTGCCTGATGAACGTGTACTTCGCAAAGCTTGCGGTCGTTCTAAACAAGTGGCGTTATTACTATACGGTGGCCGCACGGCTGATATGTGGTGGGATCAAAACAGCAAGGCACTTCTCAAGCTAGATAACTTAACCGTGATTAATTTGCCAAGCACAGAAGAACTTGCTAGCGCGGCCACAAGAAATATGAATATCAGTTGTACGATGCAAGACGATGAAATGCTGGTGACTCATGGTGCAGGTAGCTTTACGCTTCTGCCTGCTGTATTGAAAGCCTTTAATTAAGACTGCTGCTGCATAAACTCTTTGTAGATATTGCGATCCTTTAAACACTCACTACCTGTTTTGTCAGGGCAACTCTCTCTTAGTTTGCAAAAACAAGTTTTAGCCAATGTTTCCTCTAAGTGACTAAGTGATGTCTGGCTGTTTTCTTGTGCATGACTCATGTTTATAACTTTCTTTAAGTGTTATCTTAATTACTTTAACTTTTTTTGGATGCTTGAGCCATTAAAATAGTTTCCGCCTAACAAAAAAAACGGAAATTATTCAAGGATTCTTATTCACAAAGACGCTATTCAGCGTGACAGAAGACCGCTTATTAGGCAAAATACTACTTTTACTTTTTTTGCTTTTAAGTGATCTGAAATATAAAAATCGCACGAAGCATAACACTCTGAAAACAAAAATATTTACGCTAAATTAGTTGATAAAAATCAAAAATAGCGTAGATAGATGGAGAGATTCTTTATGTCAGCCCATGTAATTCCTTTCGAAAACCTGCGTAACGTTGATGTGCCTTCAGTAGGCGGCAAGAATGCATCACTAGGGGAAATGATTTCGCAGCTTTCTGCAAAAGGCGTTCGCGTTCCTACTGGCTTCGCGACCACTGCCGATGCATACCGTGAGTTTTTGGCACAAAATGGTTTGGATGCCAAAATCGTTGCGACACTCGAAGCACTTAACGTGGATGACACCATTGCTTTAGCTAGTTGCGGCAAACAAATCCGAGAGTGGATTATGGATGCGCCCTTCCCTGTTGCGCTTGAAAAAGCAATTGCAGAGAACTATGCAACATTGACCGCAAAATCAGGAAGCGGCGCGACATTCGCTGTACGCTCTTCAGCAACAGCTGAAGATTTGCCGGATGCTTCATTCGCTGGTCAACAAGAATCTTTCTTAAACATTCAAGGACTGGATAACATCCTCCACGCGATTAAAGAGGTGTTTGCTTCTTTATACAACGACCGTGCAATTTCTTATCGAGTTCATAAAGGGTTTGTTCATGCTGATGTAGCCTTATCTGCGGGCGTTCAACAAATGGTGCGCAGTGATATCGGTTGCGCTGGTGTGATGTTCACCATCGACACTGAGTCTGGCTTCCAAGACGTTGTGTTTATCACATCATCTTACGGCTTAGGCGAAACTGTGGTTCAGGGTGCTGTAAACCCTGACGAATTCTACGTACATAAACCATTATTGGCACAAGGCAAACCAGCAATTGTTCGCCGCACCATGGGTTCAAAGCTCATCAAAATGGTGTTTAGTGATGCAACTCAAGCTGGCAAAAGTACACACACTGTTGAAGTTGATGCTGCTGATAGCGACCGCTACTCACTCACCAATGAAGACATCTTAGAATTAGCACGTTATGCGATGATTATTGAATCGCATTATGGCTGTCCAATGGATATTGAGTGGGGCAAAAACGGCGTTGATAACAAGCTATACATCTTGCAAGCACGTCCTGAGACTGTGAAATCGCAAGAAGCGAATAACAACGTCACTGAAACATTCACATTAGAAAAACACGCTGCTAAACCAATGGTCGTTGGCCGCGCTGTGACGCAAAAAATTGGCACAGGTCCTGTACGTATTGTGCTTGATCCAGCTGATATGCACTTGGTGCAACCAGGTGACGTTTTAGTGGCTGACATGACTGACCCTAACTGGGAACCAGTAATGAAGCGTGCTAGCGCTTTGGTTACAAACCGTGGCGGTCGTACTTGCCACGCTGCGATTATCGCTCGTGAATTAGGCATTCCAGCGATTGTTGGATCAGTTAATGCAACTGACATTTTACGCGAAGGTGAAGTGGTTACGGTTTCATGTGCTGAAGGTGAGTCAGGCTTTGTTTATCACGGCGCCCTTCCATTCACAGTTAACTCTCAAGCGACTGCTGCACTAAGCAAGCCGCCTTGCAAAATTATGATGAATGTGGGCAACCCAGATATGGCGTTTGGCTTTGCTAAAACACCTAATGATGGCGTTGGCTTGGCGCGTTTAGAGTTTGTGATTAACAATATGGTTGGCATCCATCCAAAAGCAATTTTGAATGTTGATGCAATGCCAGCACCAATGCAAACAATCATTAGAAACCGCGCTCGTGGCTACGCTAGTCCAACTGACTTCTACATTGATAAAGTGGCTGAGGGCGTTGCAACCATCGCGGCAGCATTCTATCCAAAACCAGTGATTGTGCGTACATCTGACTTTAAGTCTAATGAGTACAAAAAATTAGTGGGTGGTGACATTTACGAGCCCGATGAAGAAAATCCAATGATAGGCTTCCGCGGCGCGGCGCGTTACATGGCTGAAGATTTTAAAGAGTGCTTTGCGATGGAATGTAAGGCAATGAAAAAAGTCCGCGACGAAATGGGCTTGGTCAATGTTGAAATCATGATTCCATTTGTACGGACTTTGGATGAAGCGAAAGCAGTAACTGAAATCTTAGCGGCTAACGGCTTGAAACGTGGCGAAAATGGACTTCGCCTCATTATGATGTGCGAAATCCCATCTAACGCGTTGCTTGCTGAGCAATTCTTAGCATACTTCGATGGTTTCTCTATCGGATCTAACGATTTAACGCAATTAACATTGGGCATGGATCGTGACTCTGGGATTTTAGCCGACGGCTTTGATGAACGTAACGAAGCAGTTAAAGTACTGCTCCGCATGGCGATCAGCACTGCTAACCGATTAGGTAAATATGTGGGTATCTGCGGTCAAGGCCCATCAGACCACCCTGACTTTGCTGAATGGTTAGTAGAAGAAGGCATCCAATCAGTATCACTTAATCCTGACACTGTTGTTGCCACTTGGCAAAAACTGACGCAAAAATAAGCGTCACCCTGTGAAACGCTCAGCATTATTTATTTCTGACAGCACGGGCATGACTGCCAGTGCACTTGGGAAGCTGCTTGAGCATTTTCCGCACACGGAATTTACTCAAGTTCGACTTCCTTTTACTGACACTCCAGAAAAAATTGAAGTGGCGAAAGCAGCAATAACACAAGCGACTCAACAAGATGGAATACGTCCTGTTGTGATTATGTCATTAGGTAATATTGAACTTCGCAACTCACTCAAACAAAGTGATGCTTACTTTGTAGACTTGTTTAGCACTTTTATCGACCCACTAGGTGAAGAGCTTGGAGAAAAACCTTTAACCGGCTCTGGTATTGCACATGGCATCATGGGTAGCAGCTACTCAGACCGGATGGAAGCAATTAATTTTACACTCAACCATGACGATGGTATGACCAATAGTGGCTTAGAAGAAGCACAGGTAATATTGGTGGGTGTTTCTCGTTGCGGAAAAACCCCTACCAGCATTTACTTAGCAATGCAATTTGGGATCAAAGCGGCTAATTATCCACTCATCCCAGAAGACTTTGAACGTGGCAGCTTACCTGCAGCACTAAGAAATCACATCCATAAGATATTTGGATTAACAATCAAACCTGAACGCTTGCATTCAGTTCGCAGTGAAAGAAGGCCTGATAGCAAATATGCGTCTCTTGAAAACTGTAAACAAGAGATTGCCACCGCTGAAGGCCTAATGCGTAACGCTGGCATAAACTGGGCAGACTCAACTAGCCGTTCGATTGAAGAGCTCTCTGCAATTATTATGCAAAGACTTCGCATTCAAAAAGTCTAAGACACACTCAACGGTTACCTAAAAAGCCTGCAATTAGTGGCGGCTCATCCATCAAAGCAATCTGCTCACGTAGCTCCAATATCCTATCTTGCCAATACTGCTGAGTATTAAACCAAGTAAACGCGACTTTAAACGCTGGGTCATCCCAACGCCTTGCCAACCACTCAGAATAGTGAATAAGACGCAATGTTCTTAAGGCTTCAATCAAATAAAGTTCACGCGGATTGAAGTCGTAGAAATCTTCATAACCCAAAAGAATGTCATGAAATTGCTTCTGCATTTCATCTTGCTCGCCAGATAGCATCATCCATAAATCCTGGATAGCTGGCCCCATTCGACTATCATCAAAATCCACAAAGTGCGGGCCCGCATCTGTCCATAATAAATTGCCCATGTGGCAATCACCGTGCAGTCTAAGCATCGGGACTTCTCCAGCTCTATCGTAACATCGCATCACGCCATCTAAAGCCTGGGCCACAACGCCCCGATAAACCAACTCAAGCTCTTTAGGCATCATGCCTTCGTTTAGCAAGTATTTACTTGGTTCTTCTCCAAAAGTCACGATGTTTAAGGTCGGGCGATGTTTAAAATCACTTAGTGCACCTTCACTATGAATACGTCCGATAAAACGGCCTATCCATTCAAGGACGCCAGCTTGATCTAACTCAGGTGCACGACCACCGTGCTTATGAAAAATAGAGAAACGAAAGTCTTGGTAGGTAAATAAAGTCTTATCGTCGATTGAACTTGGGGCAACTGCTGGAATTTCAGCATCCGCCAAACTTTGCACGAAAGCATGCTCTTCGAGAATTGCTGCGTCATCCCAACGATGTGGGCGATAAAACTTAACTACGATAGGCGAAGCATCCTCGACACCCACTTGATAAACCCTGTTCTCGTAACTATTAAGTGCGAGTAAGCGTCCATCAGTGGCGATGCCCACACTTTCAATTGCATCAAGAATAAGATCTGGGGAAAGATTAGAAAACGGGATAGTAGTTTGAGCCATCCCGCATTTTACAACGTATTAAAGCTTACCTCAGGAATGGTTTGATTTTACCCATAATTTCATCAGATGCTGGATCAACATCACTGCTATAAGCATAAACCTGTTTACCGCCAGGCAGTATCACGTATTTGTAGAAATTCCACATTGGGGCTTGCTTGGTGATGGCAATCAGTTGTTTGTGAAGAGGATTTGCGTTAGGTCCCGTCACTGAAGTCTTAGTAATCATTGGAAACTTCACAGCATAAGTATTAATACAAAAGTCGCCAACTTCTTTATCACTGGCTAGCTCCTGCTTAAAGTCGTTAGAAGGAAATCCCACGACCAACAAGCCTTTTGATTGGTAACGTTTATATAAAGCTTCTAGCGTCTCAAATTGAGGGGTGAAGCCACATTTACTTGCGGTATTAACAACAAGAATAGGCTTGTCTTGATAATCACATAGATTCACTTTTCCACCCTGTAATGTCGTGAATTGGTGATTATATAAATCAGGACAAGCGGCAAAGCTAGCACCAGATAAGGCCATCATTAACACTCCCAAACAAGTCTTCAACATAATTTCTTTCCTCAAGATCAATACTAAGTAATTTTCTATCTGACTAAGGTTAAGCTGAATGGTTCATGAAAAAAGCAAGTACAAGGCTTGAAGATAAATGGGCTAGGCGCTAATATTAAGCCATTGATTGAAAAGAGGTGCGTTGTGGATATTCATGTTGGCGAGATATATGGCAAACAGACTACGGGCAAGTTTGTGATGTACAACGTGCTCAAAGTGAGTAAGAGTGTCATTACTTTGCAAAATATCGACAACTCATTGAGCCTATTTGAAACAACAGCAGAAAAACTGAGCTCATCAGGTTATATACGAATTAGTCAAACGCCCTATATCGACTTAGATGCATCATCAACTAAGCGTCGAAAGGCTGCAAAAAAACCTTCCCGCTGCCCTCTAACTTTTGATTTTTTAGAAGACAGAGCAGACAGCGAACGCCCTTCACCCATCATGCCTGACTTGTTTAGCACTCAATCTTGAGGTGGGCCACCCCAAAGGTCATGACCATCGGCATCATAGATTTGCACCTCAACAAAATCACCAGGCGTTAAGCCTTCAGCGTCCGCCAAATACACAACACCGTCAATTTCAGGCGCGTCAGCTTTGGTTCGACCAATGGCTTCAATATTGCCATCCTCGTCTTGCACAATCTCATCAACCAGCACTGTTTGCATGGTGCCCACTTTAGTTTGTAACTTAGCAGCACTAATGCGTTCCTGCACTTCCATAAAACGCGCTAAACGCTCTTTTTTAATCTCTTCTGGCACTTGGTCTGGAAGTGCGTTAGCTGAAGCGCCATCGACTGCAGAATAGGTAAAACAACCCACCCTATCCAATTGCGCCTCTTCTAAAAAGTCGAGTAACATTTGGAAGTCATTTTCCGTTTCACCCGGGAAGCCAGCGATAAAGGTACTGCGCACAGTTATATCCGGACAGATATCACGCCATGCCTTGATGCGCGCCAAGTTGTTTTCACTACTTGCTGGGCGCTTCATTGCTTTAAGAATACGCGGGCTAGCATGCTGAAATGGGACATCCAAATAAGGCAGAATCAAGCCGTCAGCCATTAAAGGAATCACTTCATCCACATGCGGGTAAGGATAAACATAGTGCAATCGTACCCAAACGCCTAATTCACTTAATGATTTTGTGAGCTCAGTCATGCGCGTTCTAACGGGGCGGCCATTCCAAAAGCCGCTTCGATACTTCACATCCACACCATATGCAGAAGTATCTTGAGAAATCACCAAAATTTCAGATACGCCTGCATTCACTAGGTTTTCAGCTTCATTCAGCACTTCACCTATAGGACGACTCACCAAATCGCCCCGCATACTAGGAATAATGCAGAAGCTACAACGATGGTTACAGCCTTCAGATATCTTTAAATAGGCATAATGGCTAGGTGTTAAACGCACACCTTGAGGTGGCACTAAATCGACGTATGGATCATGGGGTTTAGGCAAGTTAGCATGAACGGCAGTCATTACCTCTTCAAGCGCATGGGGTCCAGTCACGGCAAGCACGCTAGGATGCGCAGTTTGCACTACACCGCTTTTTGCACCTAAACAGCCTGTCACAATGACTTTGCCGTTTTTGTTGATGGCTTCACCAATGGCATCAAGGGACTCTTCTACCGCGCTATCAATAAAGCCACATGTATTGACTACAACTAAGTCAGCATCTTCATATGAGCCCGATATTTCATAGCCTTCTGCACGCAATTGAGTGAGAATACGCTCTGCATCAGAGCCAGCTTTAGGACAACCAAGTGAAACGAAGCCAACTTTAGGTGTATTGTTTGAACTCATGAAAATTAACCTACTTAAATATTAAAAATGTACATCATTGCAATTGCTTGGCTTTACGTCACCTTTTTAATGGCAGCTACTGAGCCTAGCGTTACGGCAGGCATTCTAACTTTTTTCTTTTATGGCTTATTGCCTTGCGGGTTACTCATGTGGATTTTAGGTACATCGCAACGTAAACATAAAAAAGCCTTACTCGAGGAAGAACTTAGTCAGCCAGATAGAACCGATTCCCAAGCCGATTAAACCAACCTGGGCAATAGTTGCTTTAAGCTCTGTGCGCTTATGCAAGCCAGGTATTAAATCCGCAACCGCCACATATAGCATGCTCGCCGCCGCCAAACCTAAAATTGTCGCAATCCAGTTTTGCACTGTTTGTAATGCAAAATATGCCAGCACACCTCCAACTACAGTTGCTAGACTAGAAAATAAATTGAATAGTAAAGCCTGTTTCTTGCTATAGCCTGAATGCAGAAGTATAAGAAAATCGCCTACTTCTTGAGGAATTTCGTGCGCAATAATTGCGATAGCAGTCACAGCGCCTAAGCGAATATCAATCATAAAAGCCGCGGCGATTAAAATGCCATCCACAAAATTATGGAAAGTATCACCTACCATAATCATCATTCCACTTCGACCTGAGTCGTGATGATGTCCGTGTGAATGTGTTTTAATAATAGAGGGCGATTTATCTCTCACCGCTTTAAATTTTGTGGTTTGGGCGTCCCCTTGTTGCTCGATATCATGCGCAGGACAATCTGCTTCAGTATGCATGGCATGGGCTTCACAATGCTCGCCATGACAATGTCGCCATAGCACCAGTTTTTCGAGGACGAAAAATAACAAAATACCAAATAGCACTGTCGCGGCCATGTTTTCAACACTGCTTGCCTCATGAAAGGCATGCGGCAATATCTCTAAGAAAACAGCACCAAGCATCGCGCCTATGGCATAACTGATCAGCATTGGAATCCATTGTGTGCGAGCATTAAGCGCGACAAAACCAGCGCACATAACGCTAAGAACCCCGCCAAGCAAGCTTGCAGAAATAATCCAAGTTAAAACAGGAATGTGTGCG
>RFOR01000170.1 GCA_009926525.1 Methylophilaceae bacterium | reverse complement strand
ACTTCTAAATTTTCTGCTTTCATTTCCAAGCGAGCAAGACGGAAAGCCTCACCCATGCCAACGATTTGGTGCGTGGCTAGTGTGCCAGAACGCATGCCGCGTTCATGACCGCCGCCGTGCATTTGCGCTTCAATACGGATACGTGGTTTACGGCGAACATACAATGCCCCAATGCCTTTAGGACCGTATGTTTTATGGGCACAAAAGCTCATTAAATCGACTGGTAGTTTTTCTAAGTCAATATCCACTTTTCCTGTGGCTTGCGCCGCATCTACGTGAAAAATAATGTTGTTTTCACGGCAAATATTACCAATCGCGTTAATGTCTTGGATGACGCCAATTTCGTTATTAACGAACATCACAGAGGCTAAAACAGTATCTGGCTGAATAGCGGCTTTGAATTTTTCTAAGTCGATTAAGCCATTTGGCTCTGGTGCTAAGTAAGTCGCAGTAAAGCCTTGACGTTCTAGTTCGCGCACCGCATCAATTACGGCTTTATGTTCTGTTTGCACAGTGATGATGTGCTTGCCTTTGGTACCGCTATAAAAATTAGCTGCGCCTTTAATCGCTAGATTGTTAGATTCTGTCGCGCCTGATGTCCACACGATTTCACGTGGATCTGCGTTGACCAGTTTTGCGACTTCGTCACGCGCTTCTTCAACCGCTTCTTCAGCAGTCCAGCCAAATGGGTGGCTTCGTGAAGCTGGATTACCAAAATGCTCCGTGATGAACGGAATCATTTTTTCAGCAACGCGCGGGTCAACCGGCGTGGTCGCTGAGTAATCGAGATAAATGGGCGTTTTTACTGTCATATCATTCCTGTAAGTCTTAAATTGCTAATGCTGTTAAACAACTAATTCTATTAAACTGCAACGGCAGTCAATTGGCGTAAACGCTGTACTTCACTTTGTAAGGCCGCTAAAAAGCGATTGAGTTCATCGCTGGTGTTGTTTGCGCCAAAGCTTACACGCACTGCGCCGCGCGCCAAGTCTGGTGAAACACCCATGGCCATGAGTACATGGCTTGGTTCTGTGCTATCGCTAGAGCATGCTGAACCGCTAGCAACCGCAAAGCCTTTTCGATCCAGCGCCATCACTAGTGTTTCACCTTCAATTTCATTAAAAGCAAAAAAGCTGGTATTTGCCAAACGTGTTGCTTTGTCACCAAAAACGGTGGCGCCTAAATTTTGTAAACCAATATTTAAGCGATCACGCAATTGACGAGTCGCTGTTGCACGGGCTTCAAGCGTATTTTTAATCATTGCACATGCGGCGCCAAAGCCCACAATTGCTGCGACATTTTCCGTACCACTTCGTAAGCCTTTTTCTTGACCGCCCCCGTGTAATAGCGGTTTGATGTCTACGCGTTTATCTAATATCAAAGCGCCTGCGCCCTGTGGGCCGTTAATTTTGTGAGATGAAACCGTCATGGCGTGAACGCCTAATAATTCAAAATCTA
>RFOR01000169.1 GCA_009926525.1 Methylophilaceae bacterium | reverse complement strand
ATGTTAATCATCTCTACAACAGCAGTTTCGTAGGTCCGGTCAAGTGCGTAGTCTGTAATTCCATGCTCGTTGGCAATTGTCGCCGCGCCCATGTTCACTCCAACCAAGTTTTGATAGAACCGATACTCAGGGTAATACGGTCGTTGACTTGTCAGGCGTGGTATCAGGGAGTGGTATTGGCACCCTACAAACGCTTAAAGATGCGCCATTGGGTAACGTATATTTAATAGCTCCTTCGGGGATTGTGGATGCGGGTGATGCTGGTGTTCGTTCATCGGGTAATTTGTTGGTGGCGGCGCAGGCTGTTGCTAATGGTGCTAATATGCAAGCGGGTGGAACTACTAGTGGCGTTCCTGCACCAAGCACTGCCAATGTGAGTTTTATCGCACCTGTTTCTGCTGATTCGTCTAACAATGCTAAACAAGCTGAAAAAGCGACCGAGGCTGCCTCTAAGTCTGCTAATAAGACTGCAAATGCATTGCCCTCCTTAATTACCGTTGAGGTGTTAGCTTTAGGGGATGATGCAGCTAGTTCATCAGATCAAAACAGTGACGGGAAAAATAAACCCAAAAAACAATAGGACTAGTGTCTAGTCTTAACCTTGTTGTCATAATCAATCGTTATTATTCCAACTTATCGAAGTCTAGGGCTGAGTGAATTTTCTCAGCCCTAGTCATGCTTGGGGATTCAAATTCAGTATGTGGCAGCAGCATCAATATAAAATCAGCCAATTTAGCATCAGCTTAGCAATGCGTCTGATGCTAGGCCTTTATACCTTGGCTTCGGTGAGCCAATTGCAGGCGGCGCCAGTGACTAAGGCGACTGATTTCTTGTCGGACTCAGGTGCGCCTTACGAACGCAATGATCCGCCAATCAATTTTGCTGAAGATGTTGAGGATAAGCTTAATCAGGAACAAGCTAAGCTGGATCAGGCAAAGCAAGACCAGGCTAAAGCAGTAGGCGCTGACGCTAAATCTGAAGGCGAGGCCCAAGAGACCAACTACTTCGATATTTTGGAGTTTCAGGTTGAGGGCAATACTAAGCTTACTAAGATGCAGGTGGAAGCAGCAGTTTATCCGCAGATGGGCGAAAAAAAGACCATCGCCGATGTAGAAAAAGCGCGCGAGGCACTAGAGAAGGCTTATCACCGAATTGGCTACCTCACCGTGCTGGTGGATATTCCAGAGCAAGATGTGGATAAGAAAGTGGTTAGACTCAATGTGACTGAAGGCAAGGTTGGTATCTTGCGGGTGAGAGATTCAAAATACTTTACCTTGGGCCGTATTAAAGAGTTGTCACCGTCTGTTACAGAGGGTCAGGTGCCGCATTTTCCTACCGTGCAAAAAGACATCGCCCGCCTAAATCGGACCGCGGATAAGCAGGTAACGCCGGTGATGAAGGCAGGTAAAAAATTTGGCACGGTGGATGTCGACCTAAAAGTTGAAGATAAGCTGCCAGTGCATGCGAGCTT
>RFOR01000168.1 GCA_009926525.1 Methylophilaceae bacterium | reverse complement strand
TTTGCCTATTAATTAATCTTTACCAACATTGTACCTGTAAGGCCGCTTCATAAAAGCATTACAATAGCGACTTTGCACCCCTAAACTCTAAGAGTCAGCTTTATCCGTGTCAGATTCAAAACTCAATTTTATTTTTTCCGAAAAAGGGCCGCTCGCAGAGGGCATCCCAGGATATCGCACGCGACAACAACAGCTTGAAATGGCCTTGGCCATTGAAACAGCCATTCTAGAAAACAAACAGTTGGTGGCTGAAGCGGGTACCGGCACAGGCAAGACTTTTGCTTATCTAGTTCCAGCCTTGCTTTCTGGTGGAAAAGTCATCGTTTCAACGGGTACAAAAACCCTGCAAGACCAATTGTTTCATCGCGATTTGCCTGCCGTGCGTGATGCACTCAAAGTGCCAGTGACAGTTGAAATGCTTAAAGGCCGCGCTAATTATGTGTGCCATTTTCATTTAGAACGCTCAGCCAATGAAGGGCGTTTTGTTTCGCGCGAAGATGCTAATTACGTGCATGTGATTCGTAATTTTGTTGAAAATAGCAAAACAGGCGACAAGGCCGAGTTAATTGAAGTACCAGAGAACGCCACCATTTGGCCTAGTGTGACCTCGACCCGTGATAACTGCATGGGGCAAGAGTGCAATTTTTACAAAGATTGCTTTGTCATGGATGCCCGCAAAAGGGCGTTAGCTGCTGATGTTGTGGTGGTGAATCATCATCTATTTTTTGCGGATGTGATGTTGCGTGACGAAGGCGTGTCCGAGTTATTGCCATCAGCTAATACTGTCATTTTTGACGAAGCCCATCAATTGCCTGAAGTGGCGGGGCTATTTTTTGGAGAGGATGTTTCGACCAGTCAGCTTTTAGAGTTGGCACGTGATGCTGAGGCTGAATACATCACTACCGCTAAAGATTGTCCTGCACTGCAAGAAGCCGCCAATGCGCTAGAAAAATCCGTCCGAGATTTTAGGCTGGTATTTGCGTATGAAGGCTCGCGCATGCCTGTGCAAAAAGCCTTGGCTTTGAAGGGTTTTGATAGCGCTTATACTGAGATGCAAGCCAAGCTTCAAGCCTTGACCAATGTATTAGAAACGCAAGCCCCGCGTGATCCAGCACTCGAAAATTGCTGGCAACGCGGAGCAGGGCTAATGGTGCAATTGCAACGATGGCTTGCCGCTGAAAATGCTAACTTAGTGCGCTGGGTGGAAGTCTTTACACAAAGCGTTCAACTTCATGCCACGCCTTTATCGGTTGCAGAAGGTTTTGGTAAGCAACTAAACGCATCGCCACGTGCTTGGATTTTTACTTCAGCAACGCTCGCGGTGAAAAGTGACTTTAGTCATTACATCGGTCAAATGGGTTTGAGTAATGCCAACACAGGTTATTGGGAAAGCCCGTTTGATTATGGCAAACAAGCCCTATTTTATGTGCCAGAAAATATGCCTGAGCCTAACAGCTCTGGCTACTCAGCAGCGGTTGCGGCGGTGGCGTTGCCTGTCA
>RFOR01000167.1 GCA_009926525.1 Methylophilaceae bacterium | reverse complement strand
CATAGAGCCAACAATGGCTCGGTGCAACATGACAGGGTGTTTGCGTGAGTTATCTTCCGCCACATATTCAGCGCCCAAACGCACTGGCAAGTTGAAGTCTAATTGAATGGTACCGACTTGCCATAAGCGGCCAAGACTATCTTTTAAGGTAAATTCAATTTTTGGACCGTAGAAAGCACCCTCGCCTGGCTGCAAATCAAACGCCAAGTTGTTTTGCGTTAAGGCAGAAGCCAACGCTTGCTCTGCTTGATCCCAAGTTTCATCTGAACCCACGCGTTTTTCAGGGCGCGTTGATAATTTAACTAATACATCACTAAAGCCAAAATCGTCATACACTTTGTAAAGCATTTGAATAAAAGTCGCGACCTCTTCTTCAATCTGGCTTTCCATACAGAAAATATGCGCATCATCTTGAGTAAAACCACGCACGCGCATCAAGCCATGCAATGAACCTGAGGGCTCGTTACGATGACATGAACCAAACTCGGCTAAACGCAAAGGTAAATCACGGTAGCTATGCAAACCGCTGTTAAAGATTTGGACATGGCCAGGACAATTCATTGGCTTCACAGCGTAATCTCGATTTTCAGAATGGGTCGTGAACATATTGTCACGATAGTTTTCCCAGTGGCCCGATTTTTCCCATAGAGTTCTATCCATAATCGTTGGGGTACGTACTTCTTGATAATCGTACTCCACAAACTTAGCACGCATATATTGCTCAATTTCTTGCCAGATCGACCATCCACGCGGATGCCAGAACACCATACCCGGACCATCTTCTTGCATATGGAAGTAGTCAAGCTGTTTACCAAGCTTTCGGTGGTCACGCTTTTCAGCTTCCTCCAATTGGAATAGATATGCGTCCAAATCTTCTTTTTTAGCCCAAGCAGTGCCGTAAACGCGTTGCAACATTTCGTTGTTTGAATCACCGCGCCAATAAGCACCAGCAAGCTTCATTAACTTAAATGCTTTTAGTTTGCCAGTCGATGGCACATGCGGGCCACGACAAAGATCAGTAAAGCTACCTTCGGTATAAAGCGACACATCCTGGCCAGCAGGAATGGATGCAATAATTTCTGCTTTGTAATGCTCATTAATTGATTTGAAATACGCCACTGCTTCATCGCGTGGCAAAACTTTGCGAGTGACTGGCTCATCTTTTTTAGCCAGCTCAGCCATTTTCTTTTCGATGGCGATTAAGTCTTCTGGCGTGAATGAGCGCTTATAAGAAAAGTCATAATAAAAGCCGTTATCAATGACAGGGCCAATGGTCACTTGCGCATCAGGGAATAACTCTTTTACCGCATAAGCCAATAAGTGGGCGGCTGAATGGCGGATGACATCAACGCCTTCTGCATCACGCTCGGTAATAATGGCCAGATCTGCATTCTCCTCAATCAAAAATGAAGTGTCGACCAAATTGCCATTTACCTTGCCAGCCAGCGCGGCACGCGCTAAACCAGCACCAATGCTTGCAGCAACATCAGCAACCGTTACAGAGTTTTCAAAGCTGCGCTCTGAGCCATCATGATGGCTC
>RFOR01000166.1 GCA_009926525.1 Methylophilaceae bacterium | reverse complement strand
TAGACAGTGTTACTGTTACCACAGCACAAACTAAAATATCTCAAGTTACTACAGCAAAAACAGCAGCATCTACAGCACAAGCAAATGCTCAAACCGAGTTAACTCAAGCCAATATTGCAATTGTGGTGCCAGAGCTTCAAGTGTTGCGGAGTAAATTATCTGCCATGCTTGACGATGTGTTGCATCCCCAAGCTGCCAGGCCCGCATTAGCTGAAGCACAGCGTTGTTACGACTTTACTTTGGGTGTTTCGCTCAACACGCAAACCATTATTTCGGATGCTTTGAGCCTCATTCGTCTTGCTTGGCAACGCGGCAATATTTTGCAGCAAGAGGTCGCACATTTATTGCGTAGTCCTTATTGGTCAGAATGTTTGACGGAGGCTGATGCGAGAGCATTGCTTGATGCGCGGATGCGGCGAGATTTGCCTTTAAGTTTTAAATCGAACCGTTTACAAAACTATGTGCTGAAAGTGACCACAGGTGATGGCGCAATGCGCCTGCCAGCCACAAGCCAGGCACTACAAAACTTATTTACTTATGCCCAAAAAAATGAGGCTAATCAGCGGCCATCTGCCTGGGCGAACATCTTCCAAATAGCATTAAAGCATGCCGAATGGCCTGGGCAAAGAAGCTTGTCGAGCTATGAGTTCCAAGCGAACAAGGCTTTTGAGAGCGTGTTGGCTGAGCTTGCCAACTTGGATGATTGGCTCAATAACATTTCTGCCTCACAAGCTATTTCACAGTTGAATAAGCTTTGTCAGGCCAAAATATTCCAACCAGAATCTAAAGAAATTCCACGTTTGCAAATCATGGGAATGATGGAAGCGGCCGCTAAGCCGCTCGATGCAGTTTGGGTGATGGGTATGAATGACCATGTTTGGCCACCTGTGGCTCGCCCTAATGCGCTGATATCAGCTAGCTTACAGCGTGATGCAAAAACACCCAATGCTAGTAGTGAAGTGCAGGCTGAGTTTGCTCAGGCGATTCATAAGCGTTTAAGTAAAAGTGCGCGCCATATTATCTTCTCTAGCGCCAATCAAGATGGTGACCGCCAATTACGGCCAAGTCCTTTGATGCACGACGTACCAGTGTTTGATAAGGATGGTTTACTAGCTCAAACGCTTGCGGAACATTTTGCTAGCGCTCTACCTGAGCAAGTCCATGCTAAGCCTTGGGACTGGGTGGAAGACCATCAAGCGCCAGCCGTTGAAGAGGGCGGTCATGTAACTGGCGGCACGGGCTTACTTAAGGCACAGGCAGTTTGTCCCGCTTGGGCTTTTTACCAATATCGCTTACATGCGAAAGCGCTCAAGGAACCTGTGGATGGCTTGGATGCCATGGATAGAGGTAACTTGGTGCATCAAGTGCTTGAAGGTTTTTGGGAAGGGCGTGATTCTGAATATTTGAAAACCTTAAGTACTGAGGATATTAAGATTGCACTTGAGAAGGTGGCAGATCAAGTGCTGGCGCTTTTTAACCAAGAGCATGATGAAGCTTTCTCTGCCACGTTTATCCAGCTAGAAAAAGAGCGTTTGGTGAAGCTCGTCACCGCTTGGTTG
>RFOR01000165.1 GCA_009926525.1 Methylophilaceae bacterium | reverse complement strand
AAGATACACAAGATGCGGATGTATTCCGCGTTTCAGGTCGTGGTGAATTGCACTTAACGATCCTATTAGAAAATATGCGTCGTGAAGGTTTTGAAATGGCTGTAGGTAAACCACGCGTTGTATACCGTGAAATTAATGGCCAAAAATGTGAGCCTTATGAAGTGTTAACGGTTGACTTAGAGGATGACACGCAAGGTGCTGTCATGGAAGAATTAGGTCGTCGTCGTGGTGAAGTGCAAAACATGGAATTGGAGGCGCATTAAATGGCGCAGTACTTTTCCATTCATGCAGACAACCCACAAGCCAGATTAATCCATCAAGCGGTTGATATTTTGAATAATGGTGGCGTGATTGCCTATCCCACTGACTCTAGCTATGCCTTGGGTTGTATCATTGGCAATAAGGATGCACAAACTCGTATTCGTGCGATTCGCGGCGTCGATGAAAGTCATCATTTCACTTTAGTTTGTCGCAATCTGGCAGAGCTTGCGACATATGCGCAAGTTGATAATGTGCAATTTCGTTTGTTGAGAGCCAATACACCGGGCCAATATACTTTTGTGCTAAAAGCTACGCGCGAAGTGCCAAGACGCTTACAGCATCCTAAACGAAGCACATTAGGCTTGAGAGTTCCTGAGCATGCCGTGACACAGGCTTTGTTGGCCGAATTGAATAAGCCATTATTGAGCATGACATTATCTTTAAAGGATGAGCCTGAGCCACTCAATCAGGCTTGGGAAATTCGCGACCGATTAGAGCAACAATTGGATTTAGTGATTGATGCTGGCGCTTGCTCAGCTTTGCCAACAACAGTGATTGACCTCACCACAGATACGCCACAACTGATTCGGCACGGTGCCGGTGATTTGGCGCCATTCGGTTTAGAAGATTAAGTGATATTGATTAAAGGGTAAAACATGGATTTAACTTACGTACAGAAAATAGCGGTTTATGCACTACCAGTCATTTTTGCAATTACTGTGCATGAGGCCGCGCATGGTTTCGCGGCACGTTTTTTTGGCGACATGACGGCTGACAGAGCAGGCCGCATCACATTAAACCCGCTTAAACATATTGACCCCATCGGAACCATTTTACTACCCGCGTTGACTTTGCTGGTTGGCGGTATTTTGTTTGGTTGGGCAAAGCCTGTACCTGTTGATTTTTCGCGTTTACGTAATCCTAAGCGAGATATGTTGTGGGTAGCCGCTGCTGGTCCAGCTTCTAATTTTGTAATGGCGTTGTTTTGGGCGCTCATGATTAAGTTGTCAGTGGCTTCGCCGAATGTATATTCAGAGCCAATGGTTTTAATGGGGCAGGCTGGGGTGATGATTAATGTGGTATTGATGGTGCTAAATTTGCTGCCATTGCCACCACTAGACGGCGGCCGTATTGCGGTGAGTTTGTTGCCCAATCATTTGGCCTTCAAATACGCGCAAATTGAACGCTATGGCTTCATTATTTTGATTGTGTTGCTTGCGACAGGTATTTTGGGTCGCATTATGGAGCCGTTTATTGACGCAGTTATTCAGATTATTCAGTTCATTTTTTAATTTTTCG
>RFOR01000164.1 GCA_009926525.1 Methylophilaceae bacterium | reverse complement strand
AGGAGGCCTAGGCCTCCTTTTTTATTAACTCGATTACCTTTTCTTAATATACAAATCGGTAATCGTGCCTTCTTTCATTTCTGCTGCAAAGCATATGGTTTCTGAAAGCGTTGGGTGCGCATGGATTGATAAGCCTAAATCGTGCGCGTCAGCACCCATTTCAATTGCTAAGACAGCCTCAGCAAGGAGTTCCCCTGCGTTAACGCCAGCAATGCCAGCACCAATCAACCGGTGGGTGTCTTTATCGAAAATCAGTTTAGTGATGCCTTCTGTTCTCCCAACAGAAATTGCGCGTCCGCTCGCTGCCCAAGGAAAGCTGGCTTTTTCAATCGCGATGCCTTTGGCTTTTGCCTCAGTTTCCGTAATGCCAGCCCAAGCAATTTCTGGGTCGGTATAGGCGACTGAGGGGATCACCATGGCTTGGAATTCAACCTTATGGCCAGCGATGACTTCTGCGGCGACTTTGCCTTCGTGCGTGGCTTTGTGGGCCAACATCGGCTGGCCGACAATATCGCCAATCGCGAAGATATGCGGCACGTTGGTGCGCATCTGTTTGTCGACATTGATGAAGCCGCGTTCATCAACAGCTACGCCTGCATTCTGAGCGTCAATATTTAGTCCATTAGGACGGCGACCAATTGACACGAGCACGCGATCGTAAATTTCTACAGCTTTGGGTGCATCAGTGTTGCCATTCACGCCCTCAAAGCTCACATGAATGCCGTCTTTTTTGGCTTCGATATTCGCGACTTTGGTATTTAGCATAATTGCTTCAAAACGCTTTTCCATGCGTTTTTGCAATGGACGGACTAAGTCACGGTCGCAGCCTTGAATGAGGCCGTCGGTGAATTCAACCACGCTCACTTTTGCGCCCAGGGCATCGTAAACGGTACCCATTTCGAGGCCGATAATGCCGCCGCCGATGACGAGCAAGCGTTTTGGAACATCGACTAAGGCTAATGCACCAGTTGAGTCCATAATGCGTTCATCATCTGGTGCGCCAGGGAATTTAGTCGCTTGAGAGCCAGCCGCGATAATCGCGTTCTCAAAGCCAACGTTAGTGACTTTGCCATCCGCGCCTGTGACAGCGATCTGGTGAGGGCTGGTAAATTTACCTAAACCTTGTATCACGGTCACTTCGCGTTGTTTTGCCATGGCGGATAAGCCACCAGTAAGCTTACCTACAACATCGTTGGCTTTCCATGTGCGAAGTTGCTCAAGGTCAACATTTGGTTTGCCAAAACTTACGCCGTGGTGTGCTGTTTCTTCTGCTTCAGTAATTACTTTGGCTGTGTGTAATAGCGCTTTAGATGGAATACAACCCACGTTTAAGCAAACACCGCCAAGTGTTGAGTAGCGTTCAATTAGCACCACTTTTTTGCCTAAGTCCGCTGCGCGGAAAGCGGCTGTATAGCCACCAGGACCAGAGCCTAATACCACGACTTCACAAGTCACATCATTGTCGACTTTTTGTGAGGTTGGTGTTGGTGCTGACTGGCTTTCAGGTGTCGCTGGCGCAGCTTCAGCTTTCGGTGTTTCCGCTTTGGTTGCTTCTGTTTGA
>RFOR01000163.1 GCA_009926525.1 Methylophilaceae bacterium | reverse complement strand
CCAGCAGAGCGGGCTTGTTCTTTTTGGCGTGACATCGCGGCATCAAAAGCTGCTGAATCCACAGTCATATCTCTCTCACGGCAAACGTCTGCGGTGAGGTCCAGTGGGAAGCCGTAAGTGTCGTGCAATTTGAATGCGGTTTCGCCGTTAAAGGTTGTGTTGCCGGCTTTTGCCATTTCAGCTAACTCGGCTTCTAAAATTGCCATGCCATTTTCAATGGTTTCAAAAAATCGGTCTTCTTCTTGCTTGAGTACATCGGATACGCGGGTTTGTGCACTGGCGAGCTCTGGATAGGCTTCGCCCATTTCAGCTACTAAATCTGGCAACATTTTGTTAAAGAATGCAGCGCGTGCGCCAAGCTTGTAGCCGTGACGAATAGCGCGACGGATGATGCGGCGCAGGACGTACCCTCGACCTTCATTGCCAGGAATCACGCCATCGGCAATTAAGAAGCTACAAGCACGGATGTGATCAGCCAGTACCTTGAGTGATGGGGTATCTAAATCGGTTGTTTTGGTTTCACGAGCTGCTGCTTGAATGAGCGTTTGGAATAAGTCGATTTCATAGTTTGCGTGCACGTGTTGAAGTACCGCAGAAATGCGCTCTAAGCCCATGCCAGTGTCTACAGATGGCTTAGGAAGAGGATGCATGACGCCAGCTTCATCACGATTAAACTGCATGAACACATTGTTCCAAATTTCGATGAAACGGTCGCCGTCTTCATCTGGACTACCTGGAGGGCCGCCCCAAATGTGTTCGCCGTGGTCGTAAAAAATTTCAGTACATGGACCGCAAGGACCAGTGTCGCCCATCATCCAGAAGTTATCTGATGCGTAACGCGCGCCTTTGTTGTCGCCGATGCGGATAATGCGCTCAGTTGGTACACCAATTTCTTTTGCCCAGATGTCGTAAGCTTCGTCATCTTCTGCATAAACAGTGACGATCAGTTTGTCTTTAGGAAGCTTGTAAACTTCGGTCAGCAATTCCCATGCGTATTTAATCGCATCATGTTTGAAGTAATCGCCAAAGCTAAAATTACCTAGCATTTCGAAGAATGTATGGTGGCGAGCTGTGTAGCCAACGTTTTCTAAATCGTTATGCTTGCCGCCTGCGCGCACGCATTTTTGGCTTGTTGTTGCGCGTGTGTATGGGCGTTTATCAAAGCCTAGAAACACGTCTTTAAATTGGTTCATGCCTGCATTGGTAAAAAGCAGGGTAGGGTCACCATGCGGCACCAAAGAGCTAGAGGCAACCACTTGGTGGCCTTTAGATGCAAAAAAGTCTAAGAATTGTTGTCTGATTTCTTTAACAGATATTTTGGGTGATGCTGGTGTGCTCATTCAATTAGCCTATTTATTTTCTTTGGTAACAGCCTTGCTAGTTTTCTTCTTGCTCGTTAATGACTTTTTTTATAATTTCAAAACCAAAGCCTCTGCTTTGTAAAAATCGTGCTTGTTTTGCCCATTCTTCTCTTGATGCCGGTGTCGCATCATATTTTTTTCGCCACACGGCTTTTGCATTCGCCAGTTCATTTTCTTTTGCATCTTGCACTGCTTCGGAGATTAGTTCGTCAGAAACGCCTTTTTCTCT
>RFOR01000162.1 GCA_009926525.1 Methylophilaceae bacterium | reverse complement strand
CACATTTCACACACAAGGCCTGGGCTGATGCTTCTGATACGATTAAGAAGATTACATACCCAATGCTTGCTGATCCAACAGGCAACATCTCACGTAACTTTGACGTGATGATTGAAGAAGAGGGTTTGGCATTACGCGGTACGTTCATCATTAACCCAGAGGGCGTGATCAAGGCTGCTGAAATTAACGATCTTGGTATTGGTCGTTCAGCTGCCGACTTGCTACGCAAGGCACAAGCTGCTCAATACGTTGCTGCGCATCCTAATGAGGCTTGCCCAGCATCATGGACACCAGGTGAAGCAACATTGACTCCATCATTGGATCTAGTAGGTAAGATTTAATTAGTTATTAAGTTAGTCATGCTAGGTGCGGCGTGTGCCGCACCTAATTTGATGAAAAATAAGGTTAAGGAAAAATAATGGCGTTAGACAGCAATATTAAAAACCAACTCTCAGCCTATATGGAAAAGCTTGTGCACCCGATTGCGATTGTCGCATCTGCGGATGGCAGCCTTAAATCCAAAGAGATGATGGATTTGCTGACTGAACTCGCAGCCATGTCAGACAAAATTCATCTGACCGAAGAACAAGATAAACGCACGCCATCATTTGCGATCAAACGCTTTGAGGCGGGTGCTGCGCCCGTGGGAATTCGCTTTGCAGGCATCCCCATGGGGCACGAATTTACTTCATTGATTTTGGCTTTGCTCCAAGTGGGCGGCCATCCTTTGAAGCTAGAAGCTGAAAAAATCGCACAAATTGCAGCGATTGAAGGCAGCTTCCACTTTGAGATTTATATCTCATTAAGTTGCCATAACTGCCCTGACGTAGTGCAGGCGCTAAACTTGATGGCAGTCATCAATCCCAACATCACCAACGTGATGATAGACGGCGGTGTCTTCCCACAAGAGGTGGCAGATAAAAAGATTATGTCTGTGCCAACCGTCATGCTCAATGGTGAACAATTTGGTGTGGGTCGTATGGAGTTAGACGAAATCATAGCGAAAGTCGATGTCGGCGCGGTAGCCCGTGAAGCGAAGAAGATTGATGCGAAAGCCCCTTACGATGTATTGATTATCGGAGGCGGCCCAGCAGGTGCCTCTGCAGCTATTTACTCAGCCCGTAAGGGTATTCGGACAGGCATTGTTGCTGAACGCTTTGGTGGACAGGTAATGGACACCCTTGGCATCGAAAACTTTATTTCTGTGAAAGAAACTGAAGGACCTAAATTGGTCATGGCACTTGAGGAACACGTGAAGTCTTATGACGTGGACATTATGAATTTGCAACGCGCTAAATCAATTACCAAGGGCGATATGCTTGAGGTTGAGTTAGAGAGTGGTGCAAAGTTAACGAGCAAGGCTCTCATCATTGCTACCGGTGCGCGCTGGAGAGAATTGGGCGTGCCTGGCGAGAGCCATTATCGCGGCAAGGGTGTAGCCTACTGCCCACACTGTGACGGTCCTTTGTTTAAAGGAAAACCTGTTGCGGTGGTCGGCGGTGGTAATTCTGGTGTTGAGGCTGCGATTGACTTGGCAGGGATTGTAGCGCATGTCACCTTGATTCAGTTTGACCCGGAATTAAAGGCAGACGCAGTGCT
>RFOR01000161.1 GCA_009926525.1 Methylophilaceae bacterium | reverse complement strand
TCTATTTTTACTTCTCGTTATAATCTATTTTTACTTCTCGTTATAAATAGAACAGCTATAGCGACAGGTGCAAAAGCGTTTATTTCGTTGAAGTGCTGTTGCACCATCAAAACCGCTGAGTGTGATACTAGTACGAAAAAGTAGCTGATGTAAACAATTTGCACTAAAAAAAAAGGGGAAATACAAAAAAGCGATTTTGCATCATCCTCCAAATGCGCTTACTTCAATGTGCTAGTGACAAATCCAAGCACTTCGCTCAATGGAATCGATTGCGCTTCAGAGGAAGTGCGCGCTTGATATTCCACTTGATTTTCTTTCAAGCCACGGTCGCCAATCACAATACGATGAGGAATCCCAATCAACTCCATCTCCGCAAACATCACACCTGGGCGCTCGCCACGATCATCCAGCAACACATCCACACCCGCCTCAAGCAAATCACTATAAAGCTTAGTTGCTGCCTCTTTCACTGCCTCGCTCTTATCCATGCCAATCGGTGCAATTGCGACCTGGAAAGGCGCAAGGCTAGTTGGGAACACAATCCCGCGCTCGTCATTACCTTGCTCAATTGCCGCACCCACAATACGTGATACCCCGATACCATAACAACCCATTTCCATCACTTGGGTTTGACCTTGCTCATCTAGGTAAGTCGCGTTCATCGCTTGTGCATATTTAGTTCGCAATTGGAAAATATGACCCACTTCAATCCCGCGACACAAAGCCAACACGCCTTTACCATCTGGGCTTGCATCCCCATCAATTACGTTACGAATATCCGCCACTAAACCAGGCTCTGGCAAATCACGGCCAAAGTTCACGCCTGACAAATGCAATTTTGGTTGGTTTGCGCCGCAAATAAAATCGCTCATCGCAGCCACTGTGCGGTCCGCAATCACTGTCACATTCGCACCCACTTTAACAGGGCCGATAAAGCCAGGTGGGCAATCATTCAAATTAGCACGCACTTCTTCAGGCGTTGCAAAACGGAAATCAGCCAAGCCATCTAGCTTGCCAACTTTAATCTCATTTAAGCTGTGGTCGCCACGAAGCAAGAGCAAGTAAAATTTATCATCTGCCATCAACGCGATTGACTTCACTGTGCGTTGCAAGCTCAAGCCTAATAATTCTGCAACAGCTTCACAAGTCGTTTGTTTTGGGGTTTCTACTAGCTTCATTTCTTCATTAGCCGCCGAACGTGGTGTGCTTGGTGCTAAAGCTTCAGCCAATTCAACGTTTGCCGCGTAATCTGAGTTTGGGCAATACGCCAAACCATCTTCACCAGAATCAGCCAGCACATGGAACTCATGCGAACCATCACCGCCAATCGCGCCAGTATCAGCTCTTACAGCCCGGAACTCCAAGCCCAAACGAGTAAATACTTTTGAATAGGCTTGATACATACGCTCATAAGTTTGTTCAAGCGAAGCTAAATCGGTATGGAAAGAATACGCATCTTTCATCATAAATTCACGTGCGCGCATCACCCCAAAACGTGGGCGAATCTCATCACGGAACTTGGTTTGTACTTGGTAAAAATTAAGCGGCAATTGCTTGTAGCTCTTAATCTCACGGCGGGCAATATCGGTAATCACCTCTTCATGCGTTGG
>RFOR01000017.1 GCA_009926525.1 Methylophilaceae bacterium | reverse complement strand
GCACAAACAGTGCAAGCGTTGCAAAACCAAAAGCAAGAATGAAAAAATTCAAATCGCGCTTTAGGCCGGTTTTCTCTGGATGGAAGTGCCCATTCGCTTTTCTGTTTTTAAAAACAGCAAAAGCCAACAGTGAAAGAGACAAAGTAGAAAGCATAAGCGGCGCACCTAAAATTGCACCAACACCAATTTCCTCATTTAAATGTGCATCGCTTGTGCCCGCCATTAAGGCTAAAAGTGGAACAGAAGTTTCTGGCAAGGCTGTGCCAACTGCCGCAAACAATGACCCCGTCACCCCTTCCGAAATGCCAAGCTTTTCACCTAAATGCTCAAGTGCATTGGTAAACACTTCCGCAGCAATTAGAATAACGATTAAAAATAAAAACAATTCGGCAAAAATCATGACATCACCTCAAAAATATATAGCTGAATTTTATCGGATAAGCGATTATTAAGCATGCATAAAATTCAGATTCATTCAAATGGGATTTGTTCCCAAGCAAAATTTATCGCTTCGCCAAATATTGATGCGCGCCCTTCACAGGAAGATATTTCTCTGATTGTGATTCACAATATCAGCTTACCGCCTAATCAATACGGTGGTAACGCCGTCGTAGAGCTTTTCACCAATCAACTCAACCCTAATGAGCATACTTATTACGCTGAAATTGCGCACTTAAAAGTTTCATCGCATTTTTTTATTCGTCGTGATGGTGAGCTAATACAATTTGCTTCATGCAATGACCGCGCTTGGCATGCCGGCGCTTCCAATTGGCAAGGACGTGAACGATGTAATGACTTCTCCATAGGGATAGAATTGGAAGGTAGTGATTTTGAAGCGTTTGAATCTATACAATACGAAACACTCGAATCTTTGATTGCATCAATTAAAGCGCGTTATCCAATACAAGCAATTACCGGGCATTCCGACATTGCACCTGGCCGAAAAACCGACCCCGGCCCTTATTTTGATTGGTTGCGAATTAAGACTTAATCACACTTTTATAAACGAGTTCGCTATACTCTAGTTAATTACAATTGAAGGTTACCCGCATGTTTTTTCAGCAACATTACTCAACTCGCCAAACAGCACTTGTTTTAACTTTTGCCTTGCTAATGAGCTCGTCTTTAATTGCCTGCAGTAAAAAAGAGGCTGAACAAGATACTAAAAAGAAACCACAAGCTGCCTTGATTAGCACGACGACTACCGAAGCGAGTACATTAGAAATTCGCGAAGAGTCTATAGGTAGTTTAGAAGGTTTAATGGACCCAACTGTTGCTGCAGAGGCCCCTGGCAGAGTTGTTAAAATCTTAGCTCATCCCGGACAAACGGTAAAAAAAGGCGAGGTTTTAGTATCGCTAGATGCGACGGACTTCAATTTACAACGTGCTCAAGCGCAAGCGGAAGTAGCTAGATTAGAAGCGCTTACTACCAATCAAGGGCGCATCGTTGAGCGTAATCAAGTACTGGTGCAAAAGAAATTTATCTCACAAAACGCTTTAGAAGATGTCACTACACAACACACCGCACTTCAACAACAACTTGACGGCGCAAAAGCGCAAATCGCCATCATCGAACATACGCGTGCAAAAACCACTATCGTCGCCCCGATTGATGGTGTGGTCCAGAAACAAATCGTTTCAACAGGAGATTTTGTCAAAATTGGCGATCCCTTGTTGCAAATTATTAGCAAACAAAGATTACGCGCGCATTTACCTTTGCCAGAGAATATTGCCGCCAAAATTCACGCTGGTATTAAGGTTAGATTAAGCACGCCAACCTCAACTAAAGAAGTTATCAGCACCATCCGAGAATTAAAACCATTGATTAGCGAAACAAGCCGTGCTGTTGATGTGATTGCTGATGTGACCGATCAAGAAGGCTGGCAACCAGGGGCAAGCGTCAAGGGTGAAATCATTTTAGGCGAGCATGCCAATGCGGTTTTAATTCCTGAGCAATGCCTTGTGTTACGCCCTGCCGGCGAGGTGGTTTATGTGATTAAAGATGGTTTAGCACTTCAACGCATCGTCAAAACAGGCATGCGACAAGATGGAAAAATTGAAATTATTGAAGGCTTAAGCCTTGGCGAGGTGATTGCTAAAGATGGTGCGGCTTTCCTAACGGATAAAGCTAAAGTAAAAGTCGAAGCTAAAAAACCCGCTAAAGCCTAAACATCAAAAATCACAAGCACCCAAATCCAAGCAACCAAATCATAGAATAAACCAAGAGAAAATCGCATGAATTTGCCAGAGCTTTCCATTAAACGCCATGTGTTTGCATGGATGCTTTCTGCCGTTATCGTGCTGTTTGGCGTTATTTCGTATCAGCGTATCGGTATAGATCGCATCCCGTCTATCGACTTCCCGATCATTATGGTTAACACCACACTGAAGGGCGCTAACCCTGATGTGGTGGATTCAAGCATCACCAGCATTATCGAGACCTCAGTCAATACCACACCAGGCATTGAGCATATTCAGTCTTCTTCTTCGCCGGGCGTTTCGACGATTACGATTACTTTTGCGCTCAATAAAAATATTGATGTTGCTTACAACGAAGTGCAATCCAAAGTCAGCCAGGTCCTCAAAAAACTTCCCAAAGATACTGACGCACCCACCATACAGAAAGTCGATTCCAATGCACAGGCTGTCATTTGGCTGGCGCTAACTGGGGATCGCACCATACAACAACTTAATTTATATGCCATCAACGTGCTCAAGAAAAAATTTGAAACGATTAATGGGGTTGGTGAAGTAACGATAGGGGGTCGACGTGACCGCGTTGTTCGAGTCAGTCTTTCACCTGAGCGCATGGCGGCTTATAAAATAACTGCAAACGATCTCATTAATGCTTTTAACACCCAGCATGTGCAATTACCTGGTGGATTTTTAGTCAGCAGCCAGACTGAGACATTAATCAAACTCGATTTGGAATTTCATAACGTTAAAGATTTAGGCGAGCTGATTATCAACCACAGAGAGGGCGCCCCGGTACATTTAAAAGACATTGCGACTATCACCGACAGCATTACCGACAACCGCCAAGTGGCTCGCTACAAAGGCCAACCTACCGTAGGTTTGGGCATGGTGAAAATTGCCAACTCCAATACAGTTGAAATCATTAAAGAAGTAGAACGTCGTTTAAATGAAGAAATTCGCCCAAACTTACCACCAGGCATGAAGTTAGAAATCTCAACGAATGATTCTATTTTTATCAATCAAATGGTGGAGTCTCTCAAAGAGCATTTATTCACAGGCACCCTTCTAGCCGCGCTGATTGTATTTATTTTCCTGCGCTCGATGCGTTCAACTTTAATTATCGCAACAGCAATCCCTGTGTCTTTATTAGGCGCCATTGCAGTCATGTATTTCTCAGGCTACACCTTTAACTCCATGACATTGCTTGGCTTACTTTTGCTCATCGGCGTGGTAGTGGATGATGCAATTGTGGTGCTAGAAAATATTTTCCGTCACCGTGAACATATCGACAAAGACCCTACAAGCGCAGCCATTAACGGTGCTAAGGAAGTGACTTTTGCGGTCATTGCGGCATCACTCGCGCTCATTTGCATCTTTGCCCCTGTGATTTTCATGGATGGCATTGTTGGCATGTTCTTCAAATCGTTTGGCGTGGTGGTGACATTTGGCGTGCTTGCTTCATTGTTTGTTTCGCTCACCCTTACCCCTATGCTGTGCTCCCGCTATTTAAGCGTTGGCCACAAGGAAAATAAATTCTACAGCGCTATCGAAAGAAGCTTAGCAAAGCTGGACTCTAGCTATCAGTATTTACTCAATTTAAGTCTAAATAATCGCTGGCGAGTACTCATCATTACCGTGCTATTTGTGATTTTAGGCGGTGGCTATGCCATGAAAAACGTACAAAAAGATTTTGTGCCAGAAGCTGACGAAGGTAGCTTTACCATCAGTGTTAAGTCCCCTCTTGGTTCAAGTTTAGAATACACAGACTCACGTATGAAATTGGTAGAGGCAACGCTTGCAAGCCATCCTAAAGAGATTGCCAGCTATTTCGCAACAATAGGATCCGGTTCAAAAGGTCAGGTCAATCAAGGGAATGTGAACGTCAGATTGGTACCAAAAACGGAGCGAGATAAATCACAAAAAGAATTAATGAAAGAACTTAAAAAACAATTCGACAAAATTCCTGGGGTAAAAGCGATTCCATCCCCAGCATCAATTGCTAAAGGCCAGCGCTCAGAAAAACTGCAGTTCATTATTACCGGCTCAAGCTTGGATGAAATCGGAAGTCTTTCAAAACAAATACAGCAGACGCTCAGTAAAAACAGTGAAATGGGAAAAGTAGACTTAGACGTGCAGCTTGACTTGCCGCAATTGGACATCAACATTGACCGGGATCGTGCAGCCTCTTTGGGCTTGAGCGCTAACGATGTGGCAGCGGCAGTGAGTATGTACGCTGGCGGCTTAAATGTCGCAAAGTATAATGACCTAAATGGAGACGGTCAGCGATACGATATCCGTCTTAAAGCCAATGAAGATGAACTCAAACAATCCACAGACTTAAGTAAAATTTACTTAAGGAGTGCGAGCGGGGAATTAGTACGCTTAGATGCGGTTACGAGTTTCAAACCGACTTTAGGGGCTGCAGTCATTGGCCGCTATGACTTGCAATACTCTGCCAACTTCTACGCCAACCCTAATATGCCATTGGGCGATGCCGTTACGCTCGTAAAAGAGACCGCATCAAAAATCCTACCTTCTAACTACACACTTAAAATGACAGGGCAAGCGGAAGAGTTCGGTAAAACATTCAAGAACATTAAGTTCGTGTTTATTCTTGCATTCATCTTGCTCTATATGGTGCTTGCAAGCCAATTCAACTCCTTTATTCAACCTTTCATCATTATGTTAGCTCAGCCACTCGCGATTATTGGCGGCTTAATTGCGCTACTACTTTCGGGTGACTCACTCAATATTTACTCAATGATTGGCTTAGTATTACTGATCGGCCTAGTGGCTAAAAACTCCATCTTACTGGTGGACTTAACTAACCAATTGCGTGAGCGCGGTTCAAGTATTAACCATGCACTCAAAGAAGCCTGCCCAATTCGTTTCCGCCCTGTGGTGATGACATCACTCACCATTATCTTAGCGCTGTTGCCTGCTGCACTTGGTTTCGGCGCTGGCAGTGAAACCAATAAGCCGCTTTCAGTAGCGATTATTGGCGGGATGATTTCATCAACAATGCTCACCTTGGTAGTGGTGCCAGCAGCTTATTCTTTGGTGATGAATGGTCTCGAAAATTGGAAAGCTAGAAGAAAATAGAAATACTAGAGATTAACGACGAGTCAGCTTGACTAAATACTCCAGTGCTAAAGACTGAACTTTAGGTTGCCATAGCGCTGGATTCTCTGGGAAGTCTTCAAACTGACCTGTCCGCTCAAAGCCTAAACGCTCATAAAACGCAATCAGCTCAGTCCGCAAAGTAATCACAGACATAAAAAAGCCCGCGACTCGCCACTCTCTAGACGTAATGGCTTCAGCGGCCTGAATCATCTCCCGGCCATAGCCCTTATTCTGCAAGGTTGGCTTTACTGCAATTAAGCCGAATTTAGCAGTATTTTCTAGACGTTCACACGCAATGCTTGCTACCACTTGGTCGCGTAAAACCCCTACCAGCAGAAACGCGTCTTGGCGTTTAATGAGTGTTGCAACTTCTGGGGTAGTGATGCGTAGGCCGTCTAATATATCAGCTTCCGTTGTCCAGCCCGCACGACTACTTTCACCTCGATATGCCGAATTCACCAAATCCGTAATTGCGGAGGCATCACTTAACTCCGCCTTGTGAAAACTTAGCATCGCTTACTTACTCACTAGCTTTTGAACGACCAAGCTACCCACCATATCGCCTTGAACATTGACTGTAGTTCGAAGCGTATCTAGCAATCTATCTATAGGTAACAAAATCGCAATGGCCTCTGCAGGCAAACCAACAGACTGCAAGACCATCACCATGGTCACCATGCCAGCACTTGGAATACCAGGTGCGCCCATCGCCGCAATCATGGCGGTGAAGAATACGATAAATTGTTGAGCAAGACTCAAATCAATGCCCGCAAGGTTTGCAATAAATAAAGCAGCGGCGGCTTCATATAGCGCCGTACCATCCATATTAATCGTTGCGCCAAGTGGAATTACAAAGCCTGCAATTTCTGGCTTCACGTGTAAATGTTGCGTCGTGCAACGCAAGGTCACAGGCAAAGTTGCGTTGCTAGAGCTAGTCGCAAAAGCGGTCACCAAAGCCTCGCGTGCGCCATGCCAAAACCACAGCGGTGACTTGCCAGTAAACACAAATAAAATCAGCGGCAGCACAACGACGCCATGGAATAAAGTTGTGCCTAATACGACAGCAATAAAGTTACCTAAAGTAGCTAGCATGGTCGCATCTTGTAAAACAACCAACTTGAGCAGCAGTGCGAAAATCCCTAAAGGAGCGAGACACATAATCCAGCTTACAATACGCATACAGACTTCTAGTGCCTCTTGTAGCAAAGCCAAGATGTTTTTGTAACGCTCTCCGCCCATCACTAACGCAATGCCCAAAATTAAAGCGAAGACGACCACCGCCAACACATTGCCTTGTGAAAGAGCATTAAAGGGATTGATAAAAATACCGTGTAAAAACTGCGCAAAAAACTCTGGCAAAGGCAACTGCTTAGCCTCAAAGTTTTGCATAGCATCCGCAAACATCGACAAATGCATGCCCGCGCCAGGTTTGAAATAATTGCTGGCGAATAAACCCAAAGCAATTGCGATAGCCATCGAAGCCACAAAAAAAACTAAAGTTGCGACCCAAACTTTATGCATTTGCTGATGCTGGCGTAAATTGGCGATGCCAACCGTAATTGAGCAAAACACCAAAGGAATTAAAATCATTTTGAGCAAGTCGATAAACAAAGCGGCCACCAAACTTGCTGAATACAGACCTAATTTAACTACTTCATGCTCAGTGCCTAGTCCATGCAGGCACCAGCCCAGGCCAAGCCCAGCGATAGAGCCTATCAGGATTTGTAGATTAAGGCTGGGTAACTTCATATTTACGCTTTAGCATTTTTTGGCGCGGCTTTTTTGGGGGTAGCCTTTTTAGCAGGTTCTTTAGTAGCAGCTCTGGTTAAGGCTTTAGATTTTGAAATCGCCGCTTTTTTACGCTCCGCTTTAATTGCTAACTCATCAGCTTCAGTAATCACATCAACCGTTTCAGCTTTTGCATCAAGGGCTGGTTTAGCTGCTGCGGATTTCTCAAATACTGCCGCGAAGAAGCCATCTGTTTGGTGCAAATGTGGCAAAAGTTTTAGGTAATTTCCGGTATCCAAGTTGATTTGTTGCTGTGCCAAAATGCTATTCGCTGGCACCAACACAAACTCAGAGTTTGCATTTAAGAATGCTTCGGCAATCTGCTCGTTTTCATCTTGCAATAAACTACAAGTCGCATAAATCAAACGTCCGCCATATTTCACCAACTTAGCTGCACGGGCCAAAATATTGGTTTGTTTAACCGTTAATTCCAACACGTCTTGTGGTTTTTGACGCCATTTCAAATCTGGATTGCGCCGCAAAGTACCTAGACCACTACAAGGGGCATCGACCAATACACGGTCAAATTTACCATTGAGGCGTTTTAATTTAGGATCAGCTTCACTACTAATTAATTGGCTATGTAAGTTTGATAAGCCAGAACGTTTTAAACGTGTCCCTAAGTTTTGCAAACGCTTCTCAGATACATCAAATGCATAAATGCGTCCTGAGTTACGCATTAAAGCGCCCAAAGCCAAACTCTTACCGCCAGCACCAGCACAGAAATCTGCCACCATTTCACCTCGGCGCGGCGCGACTAATTGCGCCAACAATTGACTACCTTCATCCTGCACTTCAATCTTGCCATCTGTGAATAGCACATGGCGGCTGATAGTCATTTTTTGCGCCATACGCAAGCCATTAGGCGAATATGGTGTTGGCACTACTTCGGTGTTTTCAGAAGCAAATTTAGCCATCACATCTTCGCGGGTTGCTTTTACCAAGTTCACACGCAAATCCAAAGCAGCTGATTGGTGCATACTTCTAGCGATTGTTAGTGCCTGCTCTTCACCGTACTGCTCGACCAATTTTTCCCAAAACCATTCTGGCAAATCCGCTTGCATGGCTTTGCTAATGTCATCCGTTTTCTTGGATTTAATTTCTAAAGCCCACTCTTTTTGTTGCGCATTTAATGTGTCGGCTAAGTCACGCGTGCTCATGCCAAGCACACGTACCAAATAGGCCACTAACAATTTACGCGGGTCATCGCCATCAGCGACATACGTCAAAAATGATTTACGGCGCAAAACACCATAAGCTGACTCAGCAATAAATGCGCGATCTTTAGTACCCAAGTCACGATTTTGCTTAAAGAACCAACCAAGCTTTACATCGGCAGGGCCTGTATTGGACAACACGTCCGACAGCGCCACGCCAGCGAGTCTTAGTAAATTAGGGTTTATTGTCATTTTTCGATATCGGTATCTATGCGAGTGGCGATGAATTCGTGCCCGCTACCGTCCTTTGTTATTTTCAAAATTTTAATGGGGATAAATCGATAATCTTCTGCTAACCAGACATCGGTTTTTTCTTCTGCATCACCGCTACTTTTAGCAATGTGATACGTATTAATTTGACCAAACTTAGTGCTAATCACTTCTTCAGATATAAACTGATAGTTGTAAACTCGTACCATCTTGCCGTTGGTTAAAGGCCACTCCATTCGCTCTAGTGGTGGCACAAACATAAACTGATACATAAAACTTAAAAAGTCCTGCGTGCCTTCTGGCAACTCTTCGATGGTTTCTGTTTTTGCAGTTTTGAGAGTCAGTTTATTATTGTCCCAATCAAAACTGGCCGCTTGCAACTTGTCTGGCTTGCCTGTTACTTCCACACGATAAGCTTCTGGCTTAAGCCCTTGCTCTGTGATTTTACCATTGCTGGTTTCAACGCGTTTTCCAGCAAAAGCAATCGAAACCAAACCGACCGCCTCCATCTCACTTCGTAAACTATAACGACCTTGTGGCTCAGCTTGATAACGATAATGCGCACGACCACTTC
>RFOR01000160.1 GCA_009926525.1 Methylophilaceae bacterium | reverse complement strand
CCAACCTTCACGCCGTCAGCACCTGCATCAACGAGGGCCTTAGCCGCTGAGCCTGTCGCAATGTTGCCGCCAATGACTTGTACTTGTGGAAAGTTCTTTTTAACCCATGTCACCCGGTCTAACACACCTTGCGAGTGACCGTGTGCAGTATCAACCACAATCGCATCCACGCCAGCTTCAACCAAAGCGGCTACGCGCTCTTCAGTGCCATCACCCACGCCAACGGCCGCGCCAACTCGTAAACGGCCTTTTTCGTCTTTACAGGCTAATGGGTGGTCGCTTGATTTTTGAATGTCTTTAACAGTAATCAGGCCTTTAAGATTATAAGCATCATCAATCACCAATACGCGCTCTAAGCGGTGCTGGTGAAGTAATTCCATGACTTGTTCGCGGCTTGCACCTTCACGCACTGTTACCAAGCGGTCTTGCGGTGTCATGATGTTAGCGATGGACTGATCGAGATTGGTTTCGAAGCGCAAATCGCGGTTGGTCACAATACCAACCACTTTTGTGCCGTCTACCACTGGCAACCCTGAAATTTTATGTAAGCGTGTGAGCGCTAAAACATCGCGCACTGTCATGTGCGGTTGAATGGTGACTGGGTCATTGACAACGCCAGATTCAAAACGTTTAACGCGAGAAATATGAATCGCCTGCATTTCAGCCGTCATGTTTTTATGAATAATGCCCATGCCGCCTTCTTGCGCGAGTGCAATGGCAAGCGGCGCCTCTGTGACGGTATCCATCGCTGCCGACACGACAGGGATGTTAAGACGGATAGTGCGAGTTAATTGTGTCGCGAGACTGACTTCGCGGGGGAGTACATTAGAATGTGCTGGTACCAACAAAACATCATCGAATGTAAGCGCATTTTGCAACAAACGCATGGTGAATATTCCTTGCTTCCAAAACAAGATTATACCGATTTGTCGGACACCCGACAATCAGGAAACTTGTTTTGTCAGGAGATATCGATTGATTGAATGATGAAAGATAAATTACTCGGCAATATCGCCGCCGCCTTTTTTCATCATTTTACCTTCAGCAGCGCGTTGGCGGCGCACTTCTTTCGGGTCAGCAATTAAAGGGCGGTAGATCTCAACGCGGTCCAAGTGGCGTAGCTTGATATCGAGTTGGCTGAGCTTACCAAATATGCCGATCTTATTCACAGCCAAATCAATCTCCGGGAATTTGGTGAGTATGCCGGATGCTTGAATAGCCGCTTCAGTCGTGGTGCCTAATGTCACCTTAACAGGGATGATTACTTGTTTGCTAGGAAGGGCGTAAGCCACTTCAACCATGATGTCTTGCGTATCTGTATTCACAAAAAAACTTTCGTTCGTTATTTAAGGATATTGTCGGCACGTGTGACAAAAGAGTCAACAAAGGTGTTGGCAATATGGCTAAACACAGGCGAAATTAATTGACTTAAAAAAAAATTCGAAAACTCATACTCCAAATGAAATTCAATTTTGCATGATTCATCACCAAGCTCAGTAAATCTCCAATTGCCCTCAAAATGTTTGAATGGACCATCTTTGAACTTCATATCCATGGCATTAGGAAAGTGTTTTTGATTTTCTGTAGTAAATTTTTGTTTTAGTCCATGGAAGTCAAT
>RFOR01000159.1 GCA_009926525.1 Methylophilaceae bacterium | reverse complement strand
ATCACGGAACAGCTCAAACCATGGCGCGAACTTGCATATCCACCATTAAAGCCATGAGAATTCGCATAAGCAAACATGCCTTCATAAGTGGACACTGAAGCACCTTCGGAATTGGTAATTCTTGTATCAACGCTACGCGCTTCAGACTCACACGCCTTCGCTAACTCAATTGCTGCATCAACATTAAGGTCCCAAGGGTGATGCAAATCCAAGTCAGGAATGTTTTTTGCCATTAAATCAGCATCAGCCAAACCGCAAAACTCATCCTTAGCCGTGTAACGGGCAATATTACAGGCTGCAGCCACAGTATCTTTAAGCGCCTGAGGTGAAAGATCCGATGTGCTCGCGTGGCCTTTTTGTTGGCCAAAGTAAACGCTGACTGAAACACCCTTGTCGCGGTTATATTCGATGGTTTCTGTTTCATTCATCCGGACTGAAACATTCTGACCAAAGCCCAAGCTCACTTCAGCCTCAACTGCGCTTGCGCCTGCATCTTTAGCAAGACGTAAAACCGTCTCACTCATCTCCTGCAATTGCGCTAAGGAATAACTAAATCGTGGCTCACTCATGGGCTTGCTACCGTTCTCATTCAAAGGAAGTTCTAAAAACTGCTATCATATCGCACTATGAGACCCAAAAAGAAAGATCCCAACGCTGAAGAAGTCGATTTAATCGAACCGATCAGCAAGACTAAACTAAAAGCCGAGGCTGATGCACAACAAGAGCTAGGCGTAAAGTTAGTGGCTTTACCCAACAGCAAGCTTGCACAACTTGATTTGCCTGAGCGTTTAGTCGATGCAATTAACGAAGCCAAGCGCATTACCGCGAATGGTGCCACACGACGCCAAAAACAATATATCGGCAGCTTGATGCGGGATATTGATGTCGCGCCTATTGTTGAACAAATGGAAAAGTGGGAAGGCAAGAATACTGCAGAAAATGCTTATTTCCACAATCTCGAACGCTGGCGTGCTCGTCTAATTGAAGAAGAAGGTGCGTTATCAGAATTTATGGCACAGCATCCTAATGTGGATAGCCAACAAATTCGCACCTTAATTCGCAATGCCCGCCGCGAAGCCTCATTAGCTAAACCACCAAAAAGTAGCCGTGAATTATTCAAGTTATTGAGAGAAATCACATCAGATTCTCAAGAGGCATCACTTGAATATGCCTTCTTAGAAGATGCACAAAACGACTAGGTTTTAAGCTCCTGCTTAATTCAAAGTCATTTTGCTTTCTTGGCGCATTCTGTTTCTTACAAAAGTCACATCAACTGCCTGCCCAGCGTATTGATTGACCGCTTTTGACAAATCAGTGACTTTCAAAAGCTGAACATCGCCAATACTAATCAAATAATCATCTTTAAGAAGCCCTGCTTTCTCTGCGGCAGAGCCATCTAGGACCACTAAAACTTGCAAACCCTCTGAATCATCATCTTTTTCAGGCACCTTAACATGAACACCCATAGATGGCTTAGCGATTCTTGCCCAGTAAGAAGCGAAATAAGCATAACTTGCCCCTGCCTCTACTGGCGCTTGGCCAGTCTTTTTAGCTTCGCGTAATTGCTGAATTTTCGCGCTTGCAGAAACCTTATCCGCTCTCTCGCTATAAACCAATACGAGTTCCGCATGTACTTTTTTCGCTTGTGG
>RFOR01000158.1 GCA_009926525.1 Methylophilaceae bacterium | reverse complement strand
GCTTTATATTTTTGAACTTTATAGGCTCGAATTTCGTCATTATCGAGGCGCTTAGCGAGTCTGTTCCGCATCACTTTGGTGACGGTTTCAATTTCTGTATCGTCGTACTCGATGATGAGGTCAACCGGATTGCCTGCATCAAGCTCGCGGCTAAGCTTCTCTGACAGCGCTGTGGGGAGGGTGGCAGCAGCCATCGCAAGCTGCGAAAAGCATACCTCCGCAAGCAGCGTTAAACAAAAGACGCCAATTAAACGGTTGAGATTAACAAGTGCCATGGTGATGCATTTCTATTTCATGTTGATCGTTTTGCTAATTATCGGCCTGCTGCTAGACTAAATCTAGGCTACCTTTAGCTAGGTCATATTGTCTTAATCTTTAATCCAGCCCAATTTCTTTTTGATCCAATAATCCGGCAATATCGCTAGCAAGCAACCAAGGCCATCAGCGGCGTAGTCGCCAATATCTGCTGATCTACCAGGAATATACAGTTGGGCAGTTTCATCGCAAGCGGCAATAAAGACAGTCATAAGCAGCACAAGTGGTAAGGGCATTCTTCGGAAGGCCAATCCGATGAGCATGGCCATGATGCAATAGGTGCCAAGATGCACGACCTTATCCCAGGGCGGATTAAAAAGATTGCCAGCACCAGGCTCTCTGCCGCCAATAAAAATACCCACAAGCATTAGCACTAGGCCGATGATGGCGAGCACTTGAACCCAGCGATGTTTATATACATGTGGTTTAATAGGCATTTTTTTCTTTTCTTAATAACATGGCGATCGTTTTGAGCACGATATAAATATCCAATTTAGCGCTCCAGTTGCGTAAGTAATCAATATCATATTCGATACGGCTTTGCATTTTATCTAAGGTGTCGGTCTCGCCGCGGAAGCCATTGACCTGAGCCCAGCCCGTGATGCCAGGGCGCACCTTATGGCGCACCATATAACCTTTGATGATTTTACGGTAAGTCTCATTGTGTGCCACGGCATGTGGCCTAGGGCCCACAACACTCATGCGACCTTGCAAGACATTAATGAACTGCGGTAATTCGTCTAGCGAGGTTTTACGCAAAATTCTGCCAAATGGAGTGATGCGTTGATCTTGCTTGGTGGCTTGCACCACAACCGCGCCATCTTCAGCCACTGTCATGGTTCTGAATTTGTAGATTAAAATTTGTTTGCCGTCCAAACCATAACGGCGTTGTTTAAAAATAATTGGGCCTGGCGAGCTCATTTTTACGCCTAGACTGATGATGAGTAAAATGGGCGAGATGAGGACTAATGCAACCGCTGAGAACACCAAGTCGAATAAGCGTTTGATGATGCCATCGACCCCCGCAAAAGGCGTTTCATAGAGAGTAATGACAGGAATACCATCGACTTGGCCGACGTTCCCTTGAATCAAATCGCTTAAAAATATATCCGGTAAGAAGAAGATGGAGGCCGTGGTATCTTTGAGCTCATCAAGCAATTTGATGATACGTGGTCGATTTTCCATGGGCAGTGACATATAGACAACATCCACTTGATGCTGCTGCATGTATTGACCGATCTCTGAGACTTTTCCCAGGATAGGGTAATGAAGATCATGACCCAATTCCTCACTTAATCTGTCTGCCGTGCGGTCGTCAAAAAATCCCAAGCATTC
>RFOR01000157.1 GCA_009926525.1 Methylophilaceae bacterium | reverse complement strand
CGATATACAAGAAATAGCCCCAACCAGCCACTACCAGCCCGCTACTAATTAATACCGAAGGCCACCAAGACGTTTGTGCCATTTTGGGCCAAATATTACCCAGCATATCTTGCAACATAAATCTGCCAACGCGCGTGCCTGCATCTAAAGTCGTGAGGATAAAAATTGCCTCAAACATAATCGCGAAGTGATACCACATCGCCAACAAACCCTTGCCGAACAAACTACCAAAAATGCTCGCCATGCCTACTGCCAAACTGGGTGCGCCTCCAGTGCGGGCAAATAAGGACGCTTCGCCCATGTCACTCGCCAAGGTATTCATTTGTTCAACCGTTACAGGGAATCCCCAAGATGAAATCATGGCAACGGCATCTGCAGCCTCTTTGCCCACCACGCCAACTGGACTATTGATCGCGAAGAACACGCCAGGATCAAGCACTGTAGCAGCTATTAGAGCCATGATAGCCACGAAAGATTCAAGCAACATACCGCCATAACCGATCATGCGAATATCACGTTCATTGGTGAGCAATTTAGGTGTGGTGCCAGATGAAATCAACGCGTGAAAGCCGGAAATCGCGCCACAAGCAATGGTGATAAATACAAATGGAAATAATGTGCCACCAAAAATTGGGCCCGTGCCATCGATAAACTGCGTTAAAGCTGGCATCTTAATTTGTGGGTGTAGCATTAATATCGCCACCGTGAGCAAAATAATCGTACCGAGCTTCATAAAAGTAGAAAGGTAATCACGCGGGGCAAGCAATAACCAAACAGGCATAATCGCTGCTGCGAAGCCGTAAGCAATCACCCACCAAGCCAGCGTTAAGCCTTCATGATCAAATAACACACGCAGGGTTGGATGATGGTCTATCCAGCCACCACTCATCACAGCCAACAGAAGCAAAGCCACGCCAAGCGCAGAAGCCTCAAGGACACGCCCCACCCGAATATGACGCATATAAAGCCCAACTATCATGGCGATTGGAATCGTCGCTGCCACAGTAGATGTTGCCCAAGGACTATGCTTCATTGCATTAACCACCACCAACCCAAGGACAGCGATGAGAATAATCATAATGGCGAAAGTGCCTACTAAAGCTGCCGCTCCTCCGATCGGGCCAATTTCGTCTCGCGCCATTTGGCCCAAGCTACGGCCATTGCGTCGAACTGAGAAAAATAGCGTGACCATATCTTGCACACAACCACCGAGGACTGCGCCAAACAAAATCCAAAGCGTTCCCGGCAAGTAGCCAAACTGCGCCGCCAAGGTTGGGCCAACTAATGGGCCAGGGCCAGCAATGGCAGCAAAATGGTGCCCAAAGACTATCCATTTATTGGTCGGAATAAAATCTCGGCCATTATCCAAGCGCTCAGCTGGCGTTGCGCGGGTTTCATCTATCAACAACACTTTAGTGGCTAACCAAGCTGCATAAAAGCGATAGGCAATAGCATAGACGCAAAGCGCTGCGGCAATAAACCAAAGCGCATTAATACTTTCACCTCGATTAAGCGCTATCCCGCCAACGGCCCCCGCACCGAGCAAAGCAATCAGGATCCAAATAAAATTTTTCATTAATTTATTCTGCATTTTTATTCACTTTTTCATAGAGCTTTACTGCATCTTTGTAATTACCCTTTCGTTGCATTAACAATCCTTTGGTATAAATTGCTTCATCGC
>RFOR01000156.1 GCA_009926525.1 Methylophilaceae bacterium | reverse complement strand
AAAAGGCCGTTAAGGCAAACTGCACATCGGTATCTATTTCCGCTTTAGAGGCTGCGTTCGCAGCATTTGAAAAAGATAAAACTAATAATAACAATAGGTAGAGATATTTATTTAACCTCATTGATTAACATCCTTATCGATTGAAAATTTCAGAAAACCACTGACCGTTTTGGTCTTTTGATGACAGCTTAGGTGTTTCATGGAGGAGCCAATTGATAGCAAGCGTCGGGTCATCCCAACGAATGCACTGCTCGTGCGCTGGAGCATAATAGTCTGTGGTCTTGTACAAGAACTCTGCAGTATCAGAGAGCACCAAAAAGCCATGCGCCAAGCCTTCTGGAATCCAGAGCTGTTTTTTATTTTCAGCAGTGAGTATTTCGCCTACCCATTGACCGAAAGTTGGAGAGTCCTTTCGGATATCCACAGCAACATCAAATACTTCGCCTTGTGTGACGCGAACAAGCTTACCTTGTGGATTAGGGTTTTGTGAATGCAAACCACGCAGCACGCCCTTAGCTGACTTGGAGTGGTTGTCTTGAACGAACTTAACCTGACGGCCAATTGCGGCTTCAAATTTGGCGTGATTAAAGCTCTCAAAGAAAAAGCCGCGCTCGTCCCCAAAAACTTGGGGCTCAATTAGAAATACATCAGAAATAGCGAGTGGCTTTGCATTCATTAAAATATTTTCTCTTTGAGTATATTTTGTAAATACTTTCCGTATCCATTCTTCGCAAGTGGTTGAGCCAATTTTTGCAATTGCTCGGCGTTAATCCATTGCTGGCGATAGGCTATCTCTTCAGGGCAGGCGACCTTTAGGCCCTGACGGTTTTCAATAGTAGCAATAAACTGCCCTGCTTCTAACAATGACTCGTGCGTGCCAGTATCAAGCCAGGCATAGCCACGCCCCATGATCTCGACATCAAGTTTTCCTTGCTCTAGGTAAACGCGATTTAGATCTGTGATCTCTAGCTCACCGCGCTTAGATGGTTGAAGACTTTTAGCAATTTCAACCACATTTTGGTCGTAAAAATAGAGTCCGGTCACTGCATAGCTTGACTTGGGCTGGGCAGGCTTTTCTTCAATGCTGATGGCCTTGTTGTTATGATCGAACTCAACGACCCCATATCGTTCAGGATCTTGCACATGGTAGGCAAACACAGATGCGCCCTCCTCTTTGGCCTTAGCGTTCACAAGCAAGTGATGAAAATCGTGTCCATAAAAGATATTGTCGCCCAGCACCAGCGCGGAGAGGTCGTTACCAATAAACTGTTCACCAATCACAAAGGCTTGTGCTAAGCCGTCTGGGCTTGGCTGAATCTCATAGCTTATGTTTAGACCCCACTGACTGCCATCTCCCAGCAGCTGCTCAAATCTCGGCGTGTCTTGCGGGGTTGAGATCACCAAAATGTCACGTATACCAGCTAGCATTAGGGTTGTGAGCGGATAGTAGATCATCGGCTTATCAAAGACCGGGAGAAGCTGTTTGGAGACAGCCAATGTGGCCGGGTAAAGCCTGGTACCAGAACCACCAGCGAGGATAATCCCCTTACGATTTTTTTTCATATTCATTTTATTCGCCCTTTTAGGCCAAGCCAATCCAGAGGGCCAATGCACGATTGACCCTGACCATCACTGCATCATCCACGCGGCCGATTAATTGACCAACCTTCTCCCTTCGAACCGTCATCAC
>RFOR01000155.1 GCA_009926525.1 Methylophilaceae bacterium | reverse complement strand
GAACCTTTATCTAAGAACCAAGTCAGTATGACTAAGTTGGAATCGCGTCCAGCTAAAATGGGTTTGTGGGAGTACATATTCTTTGTTGATATTGAAGGTCATTATCATGATGCCAATATCAAACAAGCCTTGGCTGAAATTGAGCAACGCGCTTCGTTTGTGAAGGTGCTGGGTTCATATCCTGTCGCAGTAGTTTAATTAACCCCTTCGGGTTTGAATTTCGAGGTTATTTCCGTGTCAGACATTGCAAATCTAGCGCCAGCATACATCCGTTCAATTGCGCCTTATCAGCCAGGTAAGCCCATTAGTGACTTAGCCCGCGATAAGGGCTTAGATCCAAGCCAAATCGTGAAGCTTGCTTCTAATGAGAATCCATTAGGCGTTAGCCCAAATGCACATATGGCGATGATGGATGCCCTAGATGATATTGCGCGTTATCCAGATGGTAATAGTGTGCTGCTTAGAGATGCTGTCTGTGAAAAATTCAATGTGACACCTGCCCAATTAGTATTTGGAAATGGATCAAATGACATTCTCGAGCTCTCTGCACGCGCTTTTCTAGCGCCAGGCGATGAGGCGGTCTACTCTCAACACGCTTTTGCTGTTTATAGCCTTGTCACCCAAGCGGTTGGTGCTACAGGCATTATTGTGCCAGCTAAACAGTTTGGACATGATTTAGATGCAATGTTGAAAGCGATTACGCCAAAAACGCGCATGGTGTTTGTGGCAAATCCAAATAACCCAACAGGCACGTTAATTGGTAAGCTTGAGTTGAAGAAGTTTTTATCAGCAGTGCCTAAGCACGTATTGATTATGTTGGATGAGGCTTATGACGAATACCTCACGGATGAGCTTAAAGCCGAGTCTATTGGATGGTTAGGTGAGTTTGATAATCTAGTGATTTCACGCACATTTTCAAAAGCTTATGGGTTGGCAGGTTTGCGTGTTGGCTTTGGTGTGACCTCCAAAGAGATCGCTGATTTAATGAATCGCGTGCGTCAACCATTCAACGTGAATAGTATCGCGCAAGCCGCCGCCGTGGCGTCACTTGCTGATGATGAGTTTGTGGAACGTACAAGAGCTTTAAATCAAGCGGGTATGGTGCAAATCACCCAAGGCTTACAAAGGTTAGGTTTATCTTTTATCCCCTCATTCGCGAATTTTGTAAGCTTTAAGGTGAATGATGCACCTAGAGTTTATGAGCGACTTCTCAATCAAGGCGTCATAGTTCGACCAATTGCTAATTACGAAATGCCTGATTATTTACGTGTCAGTATTGGTCTCTTTTCAGAAAATGCACGCTTTTTAGAAGTGCTTGCGACAGCAATTAATGCTTAGTTAAGCTCTCAATTTGACGCCATTTGAAACTATTCAGTAACTTATCCTCGGGTGTCATGAAAATCATTAGTTAAGTTTCCATCTTTTTGCACTGTTGAAGCGCCGGCGTAGAGCGCATCATTCGCATCACGTTAGTGGCACTTAAATGCTCTAACGGTTTTTTCATCTAATAATTAGGAGATACATCATGTGGACTAAACCAGCTGCTACTGAAATGCGTTTCGGTTTTGAAGTTACAATGTACGTTTGCAATCGCTAAGATTGTTACAATGTACTTGTAGTTAAAACTACGCTTACTGGGCTACTGAGAAGTAGCCCAGTTTTATATTAAGTGATCTATTTCTGTCTCTTATAC
>RFOR01000154.1 GCA_009926525.1 Methylophilaceae bacterium | reverse complement strand
GCATTAAACAAATGATGACTTGGGAATGCAGTTTGTATCAGCACTTCGCCTGCTTTTTCGGCACGACCAGCGCGACCCGATACTTGCATTAATTGTGCAAACAAACGTTCTGCAGCTCTAAAGTCCGGACTAAATAAAGCACTGTCGGTATCAATGACACCAACCAAAGTCAGATTGGGAAAGTCATGTCCTTTAGCCAACATTTGTGTGCCAATTAAAATATCAATTTCGTTCGCATGCACCGCCGTCAAGATATCGTTGAGCGCCTCTTTGCGACTAGTGCTGTCGCGATCAACGCGCTGAATTCTAGCGCTGGGGAAAAGTTGCTTGAGCGTCTCTTCCAAGCGCTGCGTGCCATGTCCTGTTGGATGCAAATCCGCATTACCGCAGCTCGGACATTGGCGAACAATCTTCTGCTCATGTCCACAATGATGACAACGCAAACGACCTTGTTTAAGGTGCACGACTAGGCGACTGCTACAGCGCATACACGGTGCAATCCAATGGCAGGCGCTGCAAAGCAACACGGGTGAATAGCCGCGACGATTAATAAACAATAAGCTTTGCTCGCCCTTTTCTAAACGCTCACGCATGGCGTTCACCAATACTGGGGTGAGTCCATTCTCGTTTTCAAGTTTAGTGGTATCGATACATCGGATATTTGGTAAGGCCGACTGAGCAACAGCGCGGCTATTTAAACTCAGCAAGGTATATTTACTTGTTTGCGCATTCTGCCAAGTTTCAAGTGCTGGCGTTGCGCTGCCCATCACAATCGGCACTTGATTACGCTGTGCTCGCACCATGGCAACGTCACGAGCATGGTAGCGCATGCTGTCTTGCTGCTTATAAGAGCCGTCGTGCTCTTCGTCCACCAAGACAACTTTCAAATTGGGAATGGGCGTAAAGACAGCTAATCGAGTTCCAATGACAATTCTGGCCTGCCCCGACTGTGCCAAACGCCAATTTTGTAAGCGCTCGCTCTCGCTAAGATTGCTGTGCAGAGAGACCAAAGGAAAATGCGGCAATCTATTTCTAAAGCGCGCTTCTAGCTGTGGGGTCAGGTTAATTTCAGGGACTAAAACTAGGGCTTGGGCATGCCCGTCGCTCAAGATTTGCTGCAGAATCTGCATATAAACTTCGGTCTTACCGCTACCAGTAATCCCGTGGAGGAGGAACGGCTGGAAGGTGTTTGCACTATCAATCACCTGATTCACCGCGAAAGTTTGCTCCTCGTTGAGTTGCGGTGGAGGAACGGGCGCATTGCTCGATTTAAACCCAGCTAACACCTGCTCAGCATGAATCCAACCTTTTTCTCTGATCGCCTCAATCGCAGTTCGCCAGCTCGCCGAAATATCCTTGAGCGATGCCTCCGTGAGCGAGCCTTGTTGAAGGGCGGTAAAGATCTTACGTTGCACCACTTGCCGGCTGGGGATTTCATCAATGCCAGCCTGCAAAGCCTTAGGAGTAAGGGTATACAAAAACTGTTTGCGTGAAACTGCTGGTTCAATTTGTCTTAGCCTTGTCGGTAAGCTCGCGAGTAGCGCCTGACCGAATGGATATTGATAATAATCGGCGCAGAATCTTAACAAGCCAAAAGTATCCGCATCGATCAATGGCTCGCCCTCAAAGACTTGGACGATGGACTTGAGCTTTTCAATCGCAAATTCACTGTTATCGGCAATGCCCACCACCACGCC
>RFOR01000153.1 GCA_009926525.1 Methylophilaceae bacterium | reverse complement strand
CATAGCTTAACGATGACCATGATTGGTGCTTCATTATTGTGGGTGGGTTGGTTTGGTTTCAACGTAGGCTCAAACCTAGAGGCAACTGGTTTCGCAGCTTTGGTATTCGTGAATACACTATTGGCAACTTGTGCAGCAACGCTTTCATGGACTTTGGTTGAGTGGTTCACAAAAGGCAAGCCATCTATGTTGGGTGGCGCTTCTGGCGCTGTTGCGGGCTTGGTGGCAATTACGCCAGCTTGTGGTTTCGCAGGGCCGATGGGCGCCATAATCTTAGGCTTAATCGTTTCACCAATTTGCTTCTTGTTTGTTTCAAAAGTCAAGAGCATGTTTGGCTACGATGACTCACTCGATGTATTTGGTGTACATGGTGTAGGCGGTATCATCGGTGCAATTGGGACTGGCGTGGTAGTTAGCCCTGCTTTAGGCGGCACAGGTGTTTACGACTATGTTGCAAATAAGGTTGGTAGTTATGATATGTTGACTCAAGTGACTAGCCAAGCATGGGGTGTTGGCTTGACGGTTGTATGGTCAGCGGTTGTCGCTTTTGTTGCTTACAAAATTGTAGATCTAGTTATTGGTTTACGTGTGAGCGAAGAAATGGAGCGTGAAGGCTTAGATACTTCAGAACATGGTGAGCGTGCTTACCATATTTAATTTAGTAGTTTTTAGTTAAAATGAAAAGCGGACAGCAATGTCCGCTTTTTTTATGTGTCTTTAAACCCATAACTTAATGCGCTTTAGCATAGATAACTGCGTTAAAATTAGCATGTCGCTTATTTTTTTGGATATGCTAATTAATGGTCCCACATCTGACCACCGCGCTAAAAGGCCCGTTACTTGCTCTTGAGAAAAGAATACTCGAAAACATGCCCAAGATTGAGCATTGGTTTCGTGTTCAGTGGCTAGAGCATAGCTCTCCATTTTATGCGTCGGTCGATTTGCGTAATGCTGGTTTTAAGCTTGCCCCTGTCGATACCAATTTATTCCCAGGCGGGTTTAATAATCTTAATCCGGCATTTTTGTCCTTGTGTGTTCAAGCGGCCACAGTTGCCGTTGAAAAGATTTGTCCTGAAGCACATCGCTTATTATTGATACCCGAAAATCACACGCGCAATACATTTTATTTGCGTAACGTCGCTGCGCTTGCGCATATCTTGCGCCAAGCCGGCTTGGATGTGCGAATTGGTAGTATTAACCCCGAAATTACAGAGCCCACTCACATTGAAATTGAGCCAGGCCAAACTATTTTGCTTGAGCCAGTAAAGCGCGTTAAAAATCGCCTTATTTTAGAGGGCTTTGATAGCTGCGCAGTGCTTCTCAATAATGATTTGTCAGGCGGTATTCCAGATATTTTGAAAGGTGTAGAACAAAACCTGATTCCACCTTTACACGCTGGTTGGGCTTCACGTCGTAAGTCCGAACACTTTTCTGCTTACAACCAAGTCGCCAAAGAATTTTCTGAGTTTTTAGGCATTGATGAATGGTTGATTAATCCTTATTTTGATACGGCGAGTGGCGTCGATTTTCAGGTGCGTGTGGGTGAGGATGAAATGGCAGCAAAGGTTGAAACTTTGCTCGCTAAAATCAAACAAAAATACCAAGAATATGATGTAGAACAAGAACCATTCCTGATTGTTAAAGCTGATGCTGGCACTTATGGCATGGGCATCATGACCGTGAAGAGCCCTGACGATGT
>RFOR01000152.1 GCA_009926525.1 Methylophilaceae bacterium | reverse complement strand
CCACTAATTTATCAGATCGCATATTCATAATCGCGAGCCCCGCACGTGGAATATTTAATCCTGTCGGCGGGAAAAAAGGCGCACGGCTGTTGCGATTGCTATCAGAAGTCGTCAAATAATAAGCGGTTGCTCTAAATACCCCAGCATCACTTTGCACCCCTCTATCGATGAGCGCCTTAGTGCGCATGAAAGAGTCATTAGGCAACAGCATGGCCGGGCGGATACGCAAATCATCAAATGGCTTTTTACTCGCCGAATCAAAGTAAGGACTAGGCTTACCTACCCCGCAAGTATCCGCACACTGCTTGGCATCAAAACCCAAAGTCAGCGCGGAAGTAATCGAATTGCACTCCACCGCATAAGGCGCAGTCCAGGCCAATAGCATCACCTGCTCTTTAGGATTTAACTGCGCTTCAATTTCAGCTTGTAGGCTAGTAAATTCGGCTAGGGATAAACGATTAGGCGCATTTTTGATACTGACATGCACGACATTTTCGACGGGGATGCCACGCGTGGCGCGGTAGTAATCTCCCGCTCTTACACTGCTAGGGTCCGCATCATTAATAACCAGTGCCACTTGCTCAGGGCCAAGCGTGCTGGCTCTATTGCGCGGCGCAAGGTCATTGTCTGCTGCCAGCGCCAGGCTTAAATTAAAAGCAGCAATAGCCAGAATTGTTAACAATTTAATCAATGGGATTAGATGCTTTTTAATAAGAGATTTTTTATAGAAGCTTTTATAATTTTCAGGTTTTAATTATTTAGGTCGCGTAAAGCTGTAATAAAAATCGCGCCAGCGCTAAAAATTAACATTCGCCGTCAATGTTGTCATGAAGTCTGAGAAATCTTTATTGGCGGTAGACGACGTTCTGCTCATCTTTTGCACTTTCGCGCCAAAGCTCACATAACGCCTTGGCATCCAATCCACACCTAAACTCGCATTCTCAATGGTGTCGGTTTCATTAAGGCCGCCTTCAACCACCCGCTCGGAAATGCTTGCGCTACCAGTCACCAATATCTTATTAGTGCAGGCATAAGTCGGATTAAAACTCAGGCTGTTATTTCTGGCGTAATTCGCATTAGTCGTCTGGTAAGCGCCTATGCTACTTGCCGCTGTGGCCGTCAGTTGCAATTTAGAAGTGGGCGCCCAGCTGATGCTAGCATCGCCAACCCAATCAGAATAATCACGAGCTGAATAATCAATACCACTGTCTTGATCGTGCATACGTTCTACAAATGCCAGACGCATACTCACCGAAGACTTCGCCGAAACAAGCCAATTGAATTTAGCTTCAGTCTCATTTTCAGTAAAGGATTTAGGCAAACTCACCGCAATATTTGAAAACTCACCTTGACGCTGATGCTGCATCATGGTGACTTCACTACCCGATGGGAATACATACTTGATACCCAAGTCGATCGCATTAGTTGTGTTGGGACGATCCGGGTAAAAGTTACTCGAATTAAGTGAAACATTACGAGTGAAACCACCTAAGAAATGAAGGTTGCCCTGCGGCGCCCAATCTGCAACAAAGTTTTGAACTTCCGTTGTGCCTATCATAGGCTTACCAGTGAAAGTGGCATCTACATAACCGTATTGAACTTCACTCTTTTGTGTAGAAACACTACCCGTCAAGCGAGGCGTTAATGACCAAAGCCATGAAGCCTTATAGCTATTAGTATTCGAGTCAAGGCTGCTATGATTTTGATAG
>RFOR01000151.1 GCA_009926525.1 Methylophilaceae bacterium | reverse complement strand
GGTCAATCACTCGTGGTTTGGGCGATACGCGAGGGCCGTCAATGTGCCCGCGCTGTGGATGAATTCTTAATGGGTTCGTCTAATCTACCTCGCTAATTTAGCGTAAGAAAAAAGGGTGCTAGGCACCCTTTTTTCATCACTGTAATCTTTAAGAATATTGATAAAAAAATGACGACATTAAAAAACGATACCTTCCTAAAAGCCCTGATGCGCGAGCCAACGGAGTACACACCGGTTTGGATGATGCGCCAAGCTGGCCGCTACTTACCGGAGTATCGTGAGAGTCGTAAAACTGCTGGTAGCTTCTTACAACTTTGCAAGAACCCTGACTTTGCAACTGAGGTCACAATTCAGCCGCTAGACCGCTATCCGTTGCTCGATGCGTCTATTTTATTTTCAGACATTCTGACGGTACCCGATGCGATGGGTTTAGGACTTTACTTTGAAGAGGGTGAAGGTCCAAAGTTTGAGCGCACATTACAACAAGAGGCGGACATCAAAAAACTAGAAGTGCCAGATATGGCAAAACTTCAGTATGTATTTGATGCGGTCAGCCAAATCCGTAAAACGTTAGATGGCCGCGTGCCCCTGATTGGTTTCTCTGGCAGCCCTTGGACACTAGCCACCTATATGGTTGAGGGCAAAGGCGGGACGGATTTCTTAACCATTAAGAAGATGGCTTACGCACGTCCTGACCTACTCCATCACATTTTAGAAACCACGGCGCAAACCGTCATCTTGTTCCTCAATGCGCAGATCGCGGCAGGTGCACAGGCCGTGATGATTTTTGACTCATGGGGCGGCGCACTTTCACACAACGCCTACCAAGAGTTTTCACTCGCTTACATGCAAAAAATCGTGAACGGTCTCACCAAAACTGCTGAAGGTAAAAAGGTACCAAGCATCGTGTTTACCAAGGGTGGTGCGCTATGGCTGGAAGCCCAAGCAGCCATTGGTGCCGATGCCTTAGGTTTAGATTGGGCGGTCAGCATTGGCGAAGCACGTCAGCGTGTTGGGTATAAGGTCGCACTTCAAGGCAATATGGACCCAGCGATCTTACTGTCTACACCAGAAGCCATTGAAAAAGAAGTCGCAAAAATTTTATCGAGCTACGGTAAGGGTCATGGCCACGTGTTTAATCTTGGTCACGGGATCACGCAGTGGACGCCGCCAGAGAACGCGGCAGCGTTTTTATCAGCGGTACGCGAACACAGTAAGCAATATCACCAAGCTTAATTCCGTCCTAAAACTCCATCGGATCTACATCCACACTCCATCGCACCTTCGTCGCCAACTTACTTGCACGTAGTTGCGGCGTGAGTGTGATGAGTAACTTCTGCAGAGCACCCCGCTTGGTCGCCTGCATCAGGATCTGGCCACGCTCCATCCCCTTCAGCTTTTCCATTTGCGCGCGCATTGGGTCATAGGTTAAGACCTGCTGGCTCAAACTTCGCGCAAGCTCAAACGCAAAAGTCAGGAATGCCGCCACGTCTCGGTAGTTGCTCGCCTCTGCGCGCAACAAAGCCAGGTAACAAAAAGGCGGGAACTGCGCCATCTCGCGTTCTTGTAATAGGGTTTGCGCATAAGCGGGATAGTCCTGGCTACGCAGTGCATTAAACAAATGATGACTTGGGAATGCAGTTTGTATCAGCACTTCGCCTGCTTTTTCGGCACGACCAGCGCGACCCGATACTTGCATTAATTGTGCA
>RFOR01000016.1 GCA_009926525.1 Methylophilaceae bacterium | reverse complement strand
TTTCCTTAAATATTTATTATTTTTTAAATATTTTTCTTGCATTTTTCTTGGGCTTAAAAACACTCAAATCCTATCCACAAAAACTGTGGATAAAACTGTGGATACCTGTGATTTGAAAGTCTAACTCACGATTCTATATAGGTTTTCTTTAAACGCTTAATTTTTAATCTTCTATTTTTACCATATAAAACAGTAACTTGCTAGACGCGTGTTGATTCTTAAGGGTATTTAACATTTGTTAATGCATTACTTGAGGTCGTGTGAATAACTTTGCTAAATTTGGCAGAATTTCTAGTGCATTGTTCGTAGTAATTTCAGTTACTTGCGAGTGATTTATATGCCTTAGCGAGGCGATAATTTGTGAAATATTTGATAATTGATTTGGGCTGTTTCTTTTGTCATTTTTTAGCCATTCTGGCGGAATATCTGGTGCATCAGTTTCAAGTACGACAGATTCAAGCGGGAGCGTTGAAATGAGCTCACGAATTTTTAAAGCGCGAGGGTAAGTAAGCGCACCGCCGAACCCTAATTTAAATCCTAGATCAATAAAAGCATCCGCTTGCTGACGACTTCCATTAAACGCATGAGCAATGCCGCCACGCACTTTATGTTGACGTAAATGCTTCAAAATATCATCGATGGAGCGTCTAACATGCAATATCACGGGCAAATCGTATTGTTTGGCGATTTTGAGCTGCTCCACAAAGTAATGTTCTTGCAATGCCTTGTCGTAATCCGCAATAAAAAAATCAAGCCCGATCTCGCCGATGGCGACTGGCGGATAATCGCTTTGCATTTGTTTGGCAACTTCTTGGGCTAAAAATTCTAAATCTGCTGAATCTGATTTTGCAACATACATGGGGTGGATTCCCAGGGCATGAGCGCAACAGGCATGGCTTTGAGCAAGATTTGTCACGGCGTCAAAGTTACTGCGATGGACTGCAGGTACGACCATCATTTGAATATTGTTGTTTAAGGCGTCCTGAATAACGTTTTCACGGTCTGCATCGAATTCGGCAGCATCAAGGTGGCAGTGAGTATCGATGAGCACCATATTGTTTGATTCTCAGGTAGGGTTTATGTCTTACTAATGGGTTTAGCTCTTACGCGAATGTCTTGGCCGAACTGGCGCACCTCTATAAGACATAGTTCTGTGCGGTTTTGCATGCTTTCCAGGGCGGGAATGGCGACCATGCCGCGCGCATTTGAGCCTAATAAAGTCGGTGCGTAGTAAAACACAAACTCGTCTACTAAATTTAGCGTTAATAACGCTCCGTTTAAGGTCTGGCCAGCCTCAACCATTACTTCATTTATCCCGCGCTCTGCAAGGTGGCTTAAAAGCTGTTTGAGGCATACTTTTCCCTCGCTAGATTCAACTTTTATTAACTCGGCGCCAGATTTGCTTAAAGCTTCAGCTTTTCTTTCTACATCTGAAACATAGGCAATTAGCGTGTTGCCGCCAGCCAAGATTTCAGCTTGAGGAGAGATGCGTAATTGGCTATCCACCACAACGCGAAGTGGCTGACGTGCATTGGGAATATGGCGAACATTCATTTTAGGGTGATCTGCAAGCACTGTGCCTATGCCCGTTAATATTGCACAAGATCTAGCGCGCCAATGCTGCACATCTTTCCTTGCGGCTTCACCAGTAATCCATTTGCTTTCACCGTTGGCGAGCGCTGTCTTGCCGTCAAGACTGGCTGCGATTTTGACACGTACAAAAGGTCTCTTTTGAGTCATACGTGAAATAAAGCCTGCATTGAGCTCTCTAGCTTGCGCTTCCATTAGTCCGTGATGAGTCTCAATGCCAGCAGCAGCCAACTTCGCCAAGCCATTGCCAGCTACTTGCGGATTAGGGTCTTGCATGGCGACAATCACGCGATTAACACCCGCTTTAATTAAAGCGTCAGTGCATGGCGGGGTTCGTCCAAAATGACAGCAAGGTTCTAGCGTGACATAAGCGTCAGCGCCTTGAATAAGATTTGGAAATTTTGCTTCAGCATCGCGCAATGCCATAATTTCAGCGTGTGGTTCACCCGCTTTTAAATGCGCGCCTTGACCGATGATTTGACCGTGGTTAACAAGCACGCAGCCGACAAGGGGATTGGGAGTAGTGGTATATAAACCTCGTTCAGCCAAAAGTAGGGCAAGGCTCATGTATTCATGGTCGGCGTTGGTAAACATGATGGATTACCTTGCATTCATTGATTGGCGCTTATTAACTGACATTCATCGCTTAGTGTTGCACGATACGGCTGTGCGTGAGTTGATTGTTTTCGTTAAAGAATAAACGAAGTCCGTGAATTACATGCATGCAGTTGCCTAAATCATATTCCATTTGACCGGTTTCTTCCCAGCTTGGGCGGCCAAGTAATGAAGTGGCGGCTTCGCGAGTGATGCCAGCTTGCAACACGTGTTGTTGAAGGTCGTAAGCCATGTCGCCGCGATGGCAGGATTTCTCTGTGCTACTAGCAGCGGTAATCCAAGCGACTTGCTCAAATTTCTGATTGCCAAATGCGATGCGGTCTTTCAAGCCCCACCAAGCAAAAAAAACGATAGTCGCCACCACAGCCACTCCAGCCGAAACCCAGGCAAGGGTCACAAAAATGCGGGTTACGTCGTTTTGTTCTGTTGAAGTGCTCATCAAAGACCTCGTTTAATTTTTAAAGGCGATGTTTTAAGATTTACTGCTTTTTGGGACCGTCAAGGTCGCGAATTACGTCATTAAAATCATCCACGTCTTGAAAGCTACGATAAACCGATGCAAAGCGAATATAAGCTACTTTATCCATAGCTTTAAGCTCTTGCATTACGCTCTGGCCCAATACGCGTGCCATGATTTCGCGTTCGCCTTGGCCAAGTATCTTTTGCACGATGTGCTCAATCGCTCTATCCACATACTCAGTTGGGACTGGTCGCTTGTGAAGTGCGCGTGTAAATGAACTACGCAACTTTTCTCGGCTAAACTCTTCACGATTGCCATTTTGCTTAACCACTTGTGGCAAATGAAGTTCAGCGGTTTCATAGGTAGTAAAGCGTTTGTCACAATCAGCGCAGCGACGACGACGACGAATGGAATTGCCTTCGTCGTTCACGCGTGAATCAATCACTTGTGTGTCATCAGCGCTGCAAAAAGGGCATTTCATCTAAGTATTAGGCACCATAAACAGGGAATTGTGATGTCAACGCATGCACTTTCGCTTTAGTTGCAGCAATCACGGCTTCATCTGTTGGATTATCTAATACATCAGCAATCAAATTGGCCACTTGTCTCGCTTCCTCTTCTTTAAAGCCGCGTGTGGTAATCGCTGGTGAGCCAATACGAATGCCAGAAGTCACGAATGGGCTTTCTGGATCGTTTGGGATAGAGTTTTTATTCACAGTAATGTGCGCTAAACCCAAAGCCGCATCTGCCGCTTTACCTGTTAAGCCTTTAGGACGTAAATCCACCAAGAACACGTGAGACTCTGTGCGGCCAGAGATAATACGTAAACCGCGTTTTGCTAGCTCCTCTGCCATGACGCTCGCATTTTTTAACACTTGTGCTTGATACGTTTTGAATTCTGGTTGCAAGGCTTCTAAGAATGCCACTGCCTTGCCCGCAATCACATGCATCAACGGGCCGCCTTGTAAGCCAGGGAAAACATAGGAGTTGATTGATTTCTCAAATTCAGCTTTGGCTAAAATAATACCGCCGCGTGGGCCGCGTAATGTTTTGTGTGTCGTTGAAGTCACAAAGTCAGCGTGAGGCACTGGGTTTGGATAAACGCCACCAGCAATCAAGCCTGAGTAATGGGCCATGTCCACCATAAAATAAGCGCCAACTTTTTTGGCAATCGCTGCCATGCGTTCCCAGTCGAAACGAAGCGCATAAGCCGATGCGCCGCCAATCAATAGTTTTGGTTTGCATTCAATCGCAATGCGTTCCATTTCGTCGTAATCGATTTCTTCTTTGTCGTTTAAGCCATAAGGCACGATGTTGAATAATTTACCAGAAAGATTGGCTGGTGAGCCGTGGGTTAAATGGCCGCCATGACCCAAATTCATCCCCATAATGGTGTCACCAGGTTTTAAAATAGAAAAGTAAACCGCTTGGTTAGCTTGTGAGCCTGAATGCGGTTGAACGTTAGCATATTCAGCACCATATAATTTTTTGATACGGTCAATCGCCAATTGTTCTACTTGGTCAACGTACTCGCAGCCGCCATAAAAGCGTTTACCTGGATAGCCTTCAGCGTATTTGTTCGTGAGTTGTGAGCCTTGCACTTCCATCACAGCAGGGCTGGTGTAATTTTCAGAAGCAATCAATTCAATATGTTCGTCTTGGCGAACGCGCTCAAGTTCTAGATATTTCGCTAATTCAGGATCTACAACACTCAACGTTTTTGCTCGGCTAAACATAAGTCACTTTCTCGAAGGCTTAAAAAAATAATTACAACATTTTATCATATTGGGCGTGAATTGACCCCTACTGTTGACCGCATCTAGGCGGTATAATTCAAGCTAATGTTGAATAATTTTTGAGAGCAGTAAAATGAAATGGACTGATGTACAATCAATTGCAGAGGCTTTATATGATGCACATCCTGATATTGACCCTAAGGTGATCCGCTTTACTGATTTACATGCATGGGTCATGGCTTTGGATGGGTTTAATGATGAGCCTAATAATAGTAATGAGAAAATATTAGAGGCTATTCAGCAAATTTGGATCGACGAAGTTTAGTGATGCACCTCCCAAAAGAGATATTTAAGGCCTACGACATTCGTGGCATCGTGGGTAAAACTCTTACGCCTGATATTGTGGAGGCTATTGGGCATGCGCTTGGTTCTGAAGCTCTGGCAAGAAAACAAAGCGCCATCTGTATAGGCTATGACGGTCGTTTATCAGGCCCTGAACTCGCGGGCGCTTTATCTCGCGGTATCCGTAAAGCTGGGGTTAATGTAATTCAGCTTGGCATGGTCGCTACGCCTATGGTCTATTTTGCGGCGTATGAGCTAGGCACGGCATGCGGTGTCATGGTCACAGGAAGCCACAACCCACCAGATTACAATGGCTTGAAGATGGTGTTGGCGGGTGAAACACTCTCAGGCGAAACCATACAAACTCTGCGCGCTCGGATAGAAGCGAAAGATTTGGTCATAGGGGTGTGCGGCGAAGGTACGGAAAGTCATCACGATATTGCATCTGCCTACATCGCCAAAATCGCATCTGATGTGAAATTGACTCGTCCTATGAAAATCGCTGTGGATTGCGGCAACGGGGTTGCAGGAGCTTATGCGAGGAAGCTTTATGAAACGCTAGGTTGTTCAGTGCAAGAGTTATTCTGCGAAGTAGATGGCCATTTCCCCAATCATCATCCCGACCCATCGGTGCCAGAAAACTTAGCTGACTTAATTAAAGCTTTAGCTAAAGGGGACGCGGAGATAGGCTTGGCTTTTGATGGCGATGCTGACCGTTTGGGCGTTGTAACCAAAGACGGTAAGATTATTTACCCTGACCGCCAATTAATGCTATTTGCTGAAGAAGTATTGCAACGTAACCAAGGCGCGACAATTATTTATGATGTGAAATCCACCCGTAATCTTGCGCCATGGATTAAAGCCCGCAATGGCAGGCCTTTAATGTGGAAAACCGGCCATTCGCTAGTCAAAGCCAAAATCAAAGAAACCAGTGCTAATTTAGCCGGCGAAATGAGTGGTCATGTGTTTTTTAATGACTTCATCGACAGCACCAACCCTGCCAAAGGCCGCCGCTGGTATGGTTTTGACGATGGCCTTTATTCCGGGGCGCGTTTACTGGAGATTTTGAGCAAAGTCGCTAATCCAAGCGAATCGTTAAACAACTTGCCTGATAGTGTGAGCACGCCTGAACAGCACATTCAAATGCAAGAGGGCGAGCCACATGCCCTGATTGCTGCTTTGCAAAAGTCCGCCAAGTTTGAAGGCGCATCAGAAGTCATTACCATTGACGGCTTACGTGTGGAATATCCAGATGGTTTTGGTTTGATGCGGCCATCTAATACCACGCCTGTCATTGTGCTGCGTTTTGAGGCGGATTCGGAAGACGCATTGAAGCGCATTCAGAAAGCTTTTAGAGCAGTGATTTTAGGTGCGGCACCGCAGGTTAAACTGCCTTTCTAGTATTCACCTTGTGATAAGCCAATAACAATTGCTTGTGCATCTCGCTGCCTTCCATATTTGCACCAAGATTATTTAGGCCAAAATAGCGAGACTCACGGCTAAGCAATTGCTGAGCCTGTAGTAAGGTTTCTGCGCCGTACATAAGTGCCAAATTGGCGTTAAATGGCTCGGTGTGGTCTATCTCAGCCATTTCTTGTAGTTGGACTAAGTCTGCAATACACCGATAAACGCGTGCACGTTTTTCTGGTAACTCGCCAAATTGGTTAATCCAATCGCAGCCTTCTAAAATCACATCAGTATTACCCACTGCTAAGCCCAATAAGGCTTTAAGTTCACCAACCCGCAAATCAGCCCAAACGCTTCCAGCGTCAGCTGCAAGGCCAATTAAGGTGGTCACGGGGAGTTCATCTGCTAACTCTAGGTCAAGCAATGTCTCCAGTAGCTCTGCACTTTCTTCTTGGTTAAGATCTTGTATGCGAAGCAAACCTGGGCGGACCAAGTTGCCCACAGTGTTGTTTTCCCACTCAAGTTCTTCTACAGGGTAGATTTCTGACATGCCCGGCACAAAAATACGGCAAGCATACACATCCAAATGCGTGAAGTCCGAAATGTAAATGTCGTGACCGCTCGCGTGGATGGTATCGCAGCACCATTGATAGTCCTCATCCGTCGTGGTGCCAAAGTTCCAATCCACAAACTCAACATCTGGCGTGTCGCGCAGGAAGTTCCAGCTAATCACGCCGCTGGAGTCTACAAAGTGGATTTCTAGGTTTTGTGAGTCTGCGATTTCTTCCATATCAAAACCTGGTGCAACAAAGTTCTTGAGGCCATCAATTGCGCGACCTTGTAATAGCTCTGTTAATGCACGCTCTAGCGCAACTTCAAATCGTGGATGTGCTCCAAAACTTGCAAAACAACCCTGGTCTTCTGGATGTAATAGGGTGACATTCATGACAGGGTATTTGCCACCCAATGATGCGTCTTTTACCAAAATGCCATATCCAGCTTCGCGTAAGCCACTAATGCCAGCGGCGATGCGTGGGTAACGGTTAATCACTGCTTCAGGCACATCTGGCAAGCAAATGCCTTCACGAATGATTTTGTATTTAATGTCGCGCTCAAAAATTTCCGCCAATGCTTGAGTACGGGCTTCTTTGAGCGTATTGCCGGCAGACATGCCATTACTGACATAAAGGTTACCAATCAAATTCACAGGAAAGTACGCAACTTCATCGTCCCGCAATCGTGTGTAGGGAATAGCGCAAATACCACGTTTGGCATTGCCTGAGTTCAGATCAATCAGCTTAGTCGCTGAAACTGTGCCTTCTGGGTTATAGAATTTATGTAGTTCTTTGTTGAGCAAGCCATCAGGCCATGCATCGCCAGCGACCGTAAACCATTTTTCATTTGGGTAATGCACATAATCTTGATTGCTAATGGCTTCGCCTAAGTAAAAGTGGGTCCAAAAGTAATTTGTGCTGAGGCGCTCGAAGTATTCACCAAGCGCACTCGCTCTTGCTGCAAGTTGCGATCCGCCTTTACCATTACTAAATAGGCGTGTGCAATCACGGTCCGTCACATGCACAGACCAAATGCCTTCGATTTCATTAAGCCATGAGCGCTCCTCTACATGAAAGCCGATATCCAATAGTTTGGCTTGTAGCGTTTTAATCGAATATTCAAGCGAAGCATCTTTGCTTGGAATAAAGGTTTCTGTGCTGGTGTTAGGAGTGTTTTGCATCGCGTGGCTTTCAAGCAAAAGAAATAAAAAAGGCCGTCAGCATAGCACGGCATTATGAAGGTTAAGTGAGATTGTTAGGTAATGACAGTTGGCTTATCGCGCCCCGTTCTTTGTTTCAGTTCGGAAATTTGCAAGGCGATTTTTATCATCTCAGCAAGAGCAACTTGTGCATCTAAATCGTGTTTGCTGGTGTCCGGCTCAAATGCTTCTAAGTAGATCCGCAGTGTCGCGCCAGATGTGCCTGTCCCTGAAAGCCTAAATACAATACGTGAGCCATCGTTGAATAAAATGCGTAGACCTTGCTTGGTGCTGATGCTGCCATCAATCGGGTCGCTGTAACTAAAGTCATCGCAGGTTTTGATGGTGTAAGGACCAAAAGCTTGGCCAGTCATCGCGCTAAACTTGTTGCGGATATGCTCAATCACACTATTGGCGTCATCTAGTGGCAAATCCTCATAATCGTGTCTCGAATAAACATTGCGACCAAATTGCAGCCAATGCCTTTTCACAATTTGCTCAACCGATTGGCGTTTTATTGCCAAAATATTGAGCCAGAACAACACCGCCCATAGGCCGTCTTTTTCGCGCACGTGACTTGAGCCTGTGCCAAAGCTTTCCTCACCACAAAGTGTCACTTGGTCAGCGTCCATTAAATTGCCAAAGAATTTCCAGCCCGTCGGCGTTTCAAAGCACGGGATGTCCAAAGACTTTGCTACCATATCCACTGCGCCGCTTGTTGGCATGGAGCGCGCCACGCCAGCAATACCTTTGGTATAACCTTTCACCATCTTGGCGTTGGCAGCAATCAGCGCAAGACTGTCTGAAGGTGTCACAAAAAAACCTTTGCCCAAAATCATGTTGCGGTCACCATCGCCGTCCGATGCCGCCCCAAAGTCGGGTGCGTTTTCGCCGTAAATAATATCCACTAATTCATGTGCGTAAGTCAGGTTAGGGTCAGGGTGGCCGCCGCCAAAATCAGGCAATGGAAGGCAGTTCATCATGCTGTCATCAGTTGCGCCAAGGCGTTTAATAAAAATCTCTTTGGCATAAGGACCAGTCACAGCGTGCATGGCATCAAATTTCATGCGGAAGCCAGAAGTGAGTAATTCTTTAATCGCATTAAAGTCGAACAATGATTCCATCAGTTCGGCATAATCAGCCACCGCATCAATAACTTGCACCTTCATGCCGGCTAAGTCGGTTTCGCCAATCACATCGAGCGACACATCAGGGGCATCAACAATCTTGTAGATTTGTATATATTTGGATTTCTCAAAAATCGCTTCGGTTATTTTTTCTGGAGCAGGGCCACCATTTGGGGTGTTGAACTTAATCCCAAAGTCACCATCCACAC
>RFOR01000150.1 GCA_009926525.1 Methylophilaceae bacterium | reverse complement strand
ATTGAAGCATCCTTTATTCATTGCAATTGCGGCGCTTTCTTTTATCGGGATTCTGTTTTTCAAATTGCCATTTCCTTTCATTGTGTTACTGGCCGCGATTATTGGCTGGATGGCTAGTCATTACTTACCGCAAGCCTTTAAGACAGCCTCGCATAAAGTAGACTCAAAGACTGATCATTTGCCCGCCATCATTGATGATGACACGCCTATACCTGAGCATGCCAACTATCAATTCAGCCGTTTAATCAAAACTCTGTCTTTGGGGCTTGCGATTGGAGCACTGGCTTTTTATATTTTAGTGAGGGCTTTTGGCTTTGATGATTTGCTCAGCCAAACCGCTTTATTCTTTACAAAAGCCGCATTGCTGACTTTTGGTGGGGCTTATGCGGTGTTACCTTATGTTTATCAAGGGGCGGTGGAGCATTACCATTGGATTGCTGCAACGCAAATGATGGATGGCTTGGCGCTGGGTGAAACTACACCTGGGCCGCTGATTATGGTGATTACCTTTATTAGCTTTGTAAGTGGCTGGGTAAATCATGCGCTACCTGATGCACCGCTCTGGGTGTCGGGATTGGCCACGGCTGGGGTTGCTACTTTCTTTACCTTTTTACCAAGTTTTGTAATGATTTTTTTAGGCGCGCCGTTTATTGAAACTACGCGCAGCCAGCTTAAGTTAGCTGCGCCACTTACTGCGATTACTGCGGCGGTAGTTGGTGTGATTTTAAATTTGGCGGTGTTTTTTGCCCTGCATACTTTTTGGCAAGAAAAAACCCAGCAACTCAACATTGCTGGGTTAATCATTGCGAGCTTGGCCTTTATTGCACTCACCAAATTTAAAGCGAATACCTTAGTGGTGATTATCGCTAGCGGTTTAATTGGGCTCGCTTTACCTTATTTAAACTAAACCTCTTTACGCATGTGCGGAAATAAAATCACGTCGCGTATGCTTGGGCTGTCCGTCAGCAACATCACCAAACGATCAATCCCAATACCGCAACCACCCGTTGGCGGCATGCCGTACTCTAGCGCTCGAATAAAGTCTGCATCATAATACATCGCTTCATCGTCCCCAGCTTCTTTAGCAGCCACTTGTGCGTGGAAGCGAGCGGCTTGGTCTTCCGCATCGTTAAGCTCTGAGAAGCCATTGGCAATTTCACGACCTGTGATAAAGAGTTCGAAGCGCTCTGTAATTTCAGGATTTGCATCCGAAGCACGTGCGAGGGGTGAAACCTCAATTGGGTAATCAATAATGTAAGTTGGCTCCCACAATTGGCTTTCTGCTGTTTCTTCAAATAGCGCCAACTGCAACGCACCCAAGCCTGCATGGTCAAATGCTTTTACACCGAACTTGAGTAGCTCTTTACGGAGAAAAGCAGCATCGGCCAATTGCTCAGCGGTGTATTGCGGAGCATATTTATTAATCGCACCCACAATGGTTAAGCGTTGGAATGGTTTACTAAAGTCTAATTCACGGCCTTGGTATTGCAAGGCTGCTGTTCCGCGAGCTGCCATCGCCGCTGCACGGATACAGTTTTCAGTGAAGTCCATCAGCCACTTGTAATCGGTATAAGTCGCGTAAAACTCCATCATGGTGAATTCTGGATTGTGACGAACGCTGACACCTTCATTACGGAAGTTACGGTTCACTTCAAACACTCGCTCAAAACCACCGACAATTAAACGTTTTAAATAAAGCTCCGGGGCAAT
>RFOR01000149.1 GCA_009926525.1 Methylophilaceae bacterium | reverse complement strand
AACACAAGTCATGGCTAAAACCGCATAAAAGCAACACAAGTCATGGCTAAAACCGCATAAAAGCTTACGCATTTACAGTTTAGTTACATAAAAGGTTTTGACATCCTAGTCACAATCTATATACTGCGCGCTTCGGTGTGACATTAAACCGTTTTTAAATGACAGTTTGATGATGACTCACCTGAATATTCATCGCCCTAGCCTCTCGAAGCCCGTTGTTATATTTTGCGGCTTTCTTGTATTGATTACCGGTTAGTGGCAATGCCCGTGCGCCGGTAAAAATGCATGCTTAATTATTAAGTTAATTTCATCAATGTATTGCGCTGTTTGAGTAACTTTAGATGCCTTTGCATCGGTTATTTCTCAGTGTCTGCTTGCGCCCTTAATGAGTTTTTTATAAGGGAATACCATGTCTAAAGACGTAACATTTGAAAGTTTAAACTTACACCCATCGATTCTTCGTGCGATTGAAGAGTCTGGCTACACCACCGCAACCCCAATTCAGGCGCAAGCGATTCCTGAAGTGATGGCTGGCCACGACTTGATGGCTTCAGCACAAACAGGCACAGGTAAAACTGCCGCCTTTGCTTTGCCAGCACTTAATTTGCTTGCAACCCCACATGAATCTAAGAGCCGTGGTCCACGTATCTTAGTATTGGTCCCTACACGCGAACTAGCAGCTCAGGTAAATGAAGCTGCACGCAAATACGGTAAATTCATCCGCGCACGAACAGTGAGTATCGTTGGTGGTATGCCTTACCCATTACAAAACAAATTGCTTTCACAACCTTTAGATATCCTGGTGGCAACCCCTGGACGTTTAATCGATCACATGGATCGTGGCCGTATTGATATGTCACGTTTGCAAATGTTGATTTTGGATGAAGCTGACCGTATGTTGGACATGGGCTTTATGCCTGACCTAAAACGCATCTTGGCATTATTGCCAAAACAGCGTCAGAACCTTATGTTCTCAGCGACATTCTCGACAGAAATCAAAAAGCTTTCTGAAGAATTCTTAAAAGACCCAGTACTGGTTGAAGTGGCGCGTAGTAATGCCACCAATGAAAACGTGACGCAAAAAGTCTATCACGTAGCACAAGATGACAAACACGCCCTGCTCGCACAGATTTTGAACGAGACAGAGACCAAGCAAGTGATCGTCTTTACCAAAACAAAGCTCACAGCAAGCCGCTTAGCACGCCAATTAGTGCGTGAAGGCATCTCAGCAGATGCGATTCATGGCGACAAGTCACAGGCTGAACGTATTCAAGCTTTGGATGCATTTAAACAAGGCAAGATTAATGCGCTGATTGCAACTGACGTTGCAGCACGCGGTTTGGATATCGACCAACTGCCAATGGTGATTAACTATGAGATTCCAAGCGCACCAGAAGATTACGTGCACCGTATTGGCCGTACTGGCCGTGCTGGTGCTTTAGGGATTGCAATTTCATTGGTTTCACCCGATGAAGAGAAGTATCTCAAAGAAATTGAAAAGCTGATTAAGCGCGAAATCACCAAAGAAACGTCTAATTTACCAGTTCGTGGTTCACGTTTAGTTTCAGACCACAAACCACGTGAAAAGTCTTACGACAGAGCAGCGAGCACTCCTCGCCCGTCACCTACCAAGAAAAGCAGCGACCCTTGGTTTGATAAGCCATACGAGCCAACAGGCACAGGCGCTGTGAAACCACAAAACAATCAGCT
>RFOR01000148.1 GCA_009926525.1 Methylophilaceae bacterium | reverse complement strand
GTATTGCCAAAAGAAGTCCTCGCGCAAGCAAGAGATGAAATGATGGATTGGCATGGGTCAGGCGTGTCGGTGATGGAAATGAGCCATCGTGGCAAAGAGTTTATGACTATTGCCGCGGAAGCTGAAGCTGACTTGCGCGAGTTGATGGCTATACCTCGCAATTACAAAGTATTGTTTTTGCAGGGTGGGGCGCATAGTCAATTTTCAATGGTGCCGATGAATTTACTACGTGGCAAAAAAACGGCTGATTATTTGGAAAGTGGTATTTGGTCCAAAAAAGCGATTGATGAAGCTGCGCGTTATTGCGAAGTGAGTATCGCTGGTTCTAGTAAAGATAAAAATTACACCTATGCGCCAAGCCAGGAAGTGCTAAAGCTTAATAAAGACGCGGCTTACTTTCACTTTACTTCGAATGAAACCATTGGCGGCGTTGAGATGTTTTCAGTCCCAAAAACAAGTGATGTACCTGTGGTGTGCGATATGTCATCGCATATTCTTTCGCGTCCTATGGATGTGAGCCAATATGGAGTAATTTATGCAGGTGCTCAAAAAAATATCGGCCCAGCGGGCTTAACTATTGTTATCGTTCGTGATGATTTAATTGGCGAGACTATTACAGGCACGCCAACTATGTTTGATTACAAAATTCATGCAGATAATGATTCCATGTATAACACCCCTGCAACTTATGGTATCTACATGGCAGGCTTGGTGTTCAAGTGGCTAAAAGCCAAAGGCGGCTTGGCTGTGATGGAAAGAATTAACATCGAAAAATCAGCACTTTTGTATGATTATTTAGATGCTTCAGATTTTTACCATTCGCCAATTGCGCTTGAAAATCGTTCGCGCATGAATATTCCTTTCACATTGAAAGACGCCGCTTTAGATGAAGCATTCTTAAAGCAGGCACAAGAAACTGGCTTGTTGCAATTGAAAGGCCATAAATTGGTCGGCGGTATGCGTGCTTCTATTTACAACGCCATGCCTATCGAAGGCGTAAAAGCCTTAATATGAAGTCTTTTGCAAAGGCTAACGCTTAATCCTGCACACTCAGGAAAACACTATGTCAGACATCCTAAAACAACACAGAGACCAAATTGATGCCATCGATGAGCAACTGCTTAAGTTGGTGAATGAGCGTGCCGCACATGCACGTCAGATTGGTGAGCTTAAAGGTGGCGGTCCTATTTATCGCCCAGAGCGTGAAGCGCAAGTGTTGCGTCGATTGGTGGATTTGAATGGCGGCCCATTGCCTCCAGAAGCTGTGACAGCCATTTTTCGTAGTGTGATGTCTAATTGCCGTGCTTTAGAAAAAGCACTCACAGTGGCTTTTTTAGGCCCATTAGGCACATTTAGTGAAGAGGCTGCAAATAAACAATTCGGCGGCCTTTCATCACCTATGCAATGCCTTTCAATTGATGAAGTGTTCCGAATGGTGGAATCAGGCCAAGCGGATTACGGCGTTGTGCCTGTAGAAAACTCAACTGAAGGTGCAGTTGGCCGGACTTTGGATTTGCTTACAGCAACAAGTCTAAATATTTGTGGTGAAATTGAGTTGCCAGTGCATCACAACTTGCTTAGCAAAGCTGCAGATAAAGATAGCGTGACAAAAGTTTATTCGCATGCACAATCTTTAGCACAGTGCCACGACCCGAGTGACGGAAGTCAGCCAAGACAGTACGTTTACCGAAGCCGTTTTCTGTTGCCACC
>RFOR01000147.1 GCA_009926525.1 Methylophilaceae bacterium | reverse complement strand
CTGAATCTTATTTCCAAATGCTATTAAGCAATCTGTGAAACTAACCCCGTCATCTATCCTTAATGCCATCTCAACACCATATAAAATATCTTCAACAATTGTTATAGCTCTTAATGTTAGCCGAGTCGGTTCGTAATCCCAGCTAGCAATCTTTCTTTCAACAAACCTTGGATTGCGTTTTATTTTTTGATTTGTCTCGTCACAGCGGTCAACCAAGCTCTCGATATCTCTTTTGCTCTCGTGTTTGATTTTGTTAACTTGCTGTTGAGTAAGGGCATCACCTAATAAGCCGTCAATCGCTGGATAAACCGCAGAACCGAGCACTTCAGCAATGAGAAGGGGAAGTTTTGCTAAGTATTCAAATCTGTCATCAGGCGTGCAATGCCGCAAATTAACTCGGCAGCCTTTCTTGCCATAAGAGGCTATACGACCGATTTCATCATCAATCATTTTAAATAACGATAAACTTTCTTTCAGTTTATAAAGACCAATCGAGTAGGGGTGTTTTGATTTGTTCAAAACCATTTTGTGATATGTCTCATAACATTCGTACGTTTTCATATTTATCTCCATAAAAAGCACCCCTTCTGGGTGCTATATTATATATAGGCGCCTGCCCGTATAAACCTGTTTTAAATCAATAGTTTGCAAAGGGAAAAGGCAAGCCCTTTCCTGCCCGTATAGTTAACTTAGGTATATAAATCAATAAGTTAAATAATATAGCTTGCCCTTTCATTTGCCCGTTGCCTTTATACCGTTAACAAACTTTCACCAGATTTGGTGAGCTGCATTGCTGCTCTGCTCGGAACGTTTATCAGTCCGTCCTTTGCATACTCATCAAGTTTCTGAACCAGTGCTTTTTCAGATAGGCCAAACTTACCTGTAGCAGAACCATAGGTTTGTTTGAATTGCGTCTTAGATAGTTGGCTTACTTTAATTTCCTGCAAGATAGCGAGCTTTTGGTGTTGGCCCGCCTGCATGGTGAAGAGCTCTAAACTGCCATCGGTTTTCTTAGACAAAGTTAACGGCTCAATGGGTTTGCCGTAGTTCGACTTCACGCTATTGAGTGTCATTAGTCTTGGTATAAGCCCAGAAGAACCGTACTGCTTTTTAACCTCGTCTTCGCCTATCGCATTTAGCTCGTATACTAGACGGACGCCATCAATAAACGCACTTGAACCCCGCGCATTGTTCTGTGTTGAGCCATTGGTTTTAGCGCCCTTATTAACGTGATGTAGCGTTAACACAGTTGCACTTAGTTGGTCACGAATGTATTGAAGCGCTTGAACAAACCTTGTCGTATCGCCAGCCGAGTTTTCTTCTCCACCCCTAAAGCGTGAAACTGGGTCAAGTATCACTAAGCCAACCTCATCGCCTAGCTTTTGTTTAATAGCGCTAACCAAGTCGACTGGAACCGTTGTCATGTTTACTTCGCCTGATGGTGGTTTATAGGTAAAGAGTTCGAACGAGTCTGCCAAGTCAATAAATTGAATATTGCTTGAAATGCTTTTAATTAGATTAGGCGGCATCCCTTGGGTCACAGAGTGCAACCTGCGTTGTAACTCAGTCTTGTCATCTTCTCCACTAATAAATACAACTTTAGTTGGTGTTGACGCTATGTATTTACTAAATAGACTACTACCAGCCGCAAGTGCAACCGCAATATGCATTGCAAGAAAGGATTTGCCCGTGCCCCCTGCCGCGATAATGGAGCCTACAATTTTCTTAGGTAAAAACTCAG
>RFOR01000146.1 GCA_009926525.1 Methylophilaceae bacterium | reverse complement strand
AGCATATTCATTGTTTCTAATTAACCTTTTAAGCTATCGAGGTCATCAACGTTAATCGTTCTTAAGTTTCTAAACAGCACAACCAAAATTGCAAGGCCAATTGCAGACTCTGCTGCTGCGACGGTCAGAATAAAAAATACGAATACTTGGCCAGCTATATCGTTTAAGTAATGTGAGAAAGCGATGAAATTCAAATTCACAGCCAGCAACATCAATTCAATGGCCATTAACAAAATAATCACGTTTTTACGGTTCAGAAAAATTCCAACCACGCTAATCGCAAATAGCAACGAACCTAAAATCAAATAATGTGACAAGCTGACCATTATGATTTCGCCTTTTCTGTTTCCGCAGGCACTTCAACTTCCGCCGGCATGCTCACCATACGAATACGGTCAGCACGTTTCACGCGCACTTGGTCTGCAGGATTAATGAATTTAGAGTCTTTACGGTCACGCAATGTCAAGGCAATGGCAGCAACAATCGCTACTAATAACACGACAGCGGCTAATTCAAATGGCATTAAATAATCAGTGTAGAGCACACGACCTAACTCAGCCGTATTGCTGTAATCGGCCGCGTGCGCTTTAGGTGCGCTTACACGGGCTAGACCAAAATGCTTGGTGCCAAGAATCATCACCATTTCTGCAGCCATTAATACGCCAATAAAACCAGCCATTGGTAGATAATCCCAGAAACCTTCACGCAGCTTGTCTAGATTAATATCTAGCATCATCACCACAAATAGGAATAGCACCATCACTGCGCCCACATAAACCAGCACCAAGGCAATCGCCAAAAACTCAGCTTCTAATAAGAGCCAAATGCCCGCCGCGGTGAAGAATGCCAGCACCAAAAACAAAGCGGCGTGAACAGGGTTACGCGCGGTAATCACACGTAGTCCAGCAAATAGCAAAATAATGGCTAAGGAATAAAAGACGTAATCTTGAAAAATCATGTTCATTTACCTTATCTAAATTGAGCGTCAGCTTTACGGTCAGCCGCAATTTGCGCTTCGTGCTTATCGCCCACCGCAAGCAACATCTCTTTGGTGTAAACCAAATCACCACGTTGTTCACCGTGGTACTCAAATATACGAGTTTCAACGATCGAATCTACTGGGCAAGACTCTTCACACATGCCGCAGAAAATACACTTTGTTAAATCAATGTCGTACTGCGTAGTGCGACGTGTATTGTCTTCACGTTGCTCTGATTCAATCGTAATCGCCATGGCAGGACAAACTGCCTCGCAAAGCTTACAAGCGATACAACGCTCTTCACCGTTTTCATAGCGACGCAGTGCATGCAAGCCTCTAAAACGTGAAGATATTGGCGTGCGCTCTTCTGGATATTGCACCGTAATCTTACGTGCAAAGAAATAACGCCCTGTCAGTAGCATGCCTCTCAGCAGCTCGATGAGCATTAAACTTGAAATAACTTCTTTAATTTTCTTAAACATATTTAGCTCTTAATCGCCCACTTAATGGAACAAATAGCCCCAAGACGTTTGCATCAAACCGCCAACGATAATAATCCAAACCAGTGTAATTGGAATAAACACTTTCCAGCCTAGACGCATGATTTGGTCGTAACGGTAACGTGGAAATGTCGCACGGAACCACAAGAAGAAGAACAGTAGGAAGCCAACTTTAGCTAATAGCCATAAGAAGCTATCTGGAATAAGTGATGGCACTGGTGACAACCAGCCACCCAAGAACATAATCGCAGCCAGCATAGAAACCAAAATCATATTGGCATATTCAGCCAAG
>RFOR01000145.1 GCA_009926525.1 Methylophilaceae bacterium | reverse complement strand
TTCCCTTTCACGCTTTATAGATGGGGCAAACATTAACAATATACTTATTGCGCTCTTTGTTCAGCGCCGGTTCCTTTGGTGCGGTTCATCCGAACAACATCAGGAATCTTACGCAATCGGCGCATCAAATCCGCCAAATGCACACGATCTTGCACCTGTACGGTAAATAAAATATTGGTATAAGTGCTGTTGTCTGACTCTTCCATACTGATGTTATCAATATTGGAGTTTGCATCTGCAATCGCAGAAGCAATGGTCGCCAACATCCCAGGCTTATTCGCCGCAGCAATTTTCAAATTAACCTTAAACAAACGCTTACTATCTGGATCCCATTCAACATCCAACCATTTATCAGGGTCCACACGGAATTTACGAATTGAAGGGCAATCGTGGGTATGAATGACCAAGCCTTTATCTTTATTGATAAAGCCTAAAATAGGATCACCAGGAATCGGACGGCAACATTGCGCAAACTGCACCGCCATCCCTTCTGAACCACGAATCGTAATGGTACCCAATGGTTTATTAGGATGTTTTGCATGGCGCTCGCCGTGCTCTTCGCCCATTGCAATCAACTGGTGGGCCACCATCACATTCAAGCGCTTGCCTAAACCAATGTCAGTCAAAATTTCTTCTTTATTTTTCGCAGCATAATCTCGCAATAACTTTTGCCATTGAGATTCATCAATTTTGCTCGCATCCGTATGCAGCGCACGAAGTGCTTGGTTAAGCATACGCTCACCCAAATGCGCCGATTCCGTAGATTGCATAGACTTCAAGAAATGACGAATATGCGCACGCGCTTTTCCAGATACCACATAGTTAAGCCAAGACGGATTGGGATGGGCGTGTGCTGCGGTAATAATCTCTACATGGTCACCATTTCTAAGTTCTGACCTAAGTGGCGCTAACTCTTGATTGATTTTCACCGCGACACAACGATTACCAATATCGGTATGTACCGCATAAGCAAAGTCCACAGCTGTTGCCCCTTTAGAAAGCGCAAGTATCTTACCTTTCGGGGTAAACACATAAACTTCATCTGGAAATAAATCGACTTTAAGATGCTCCAAGAACTCTAATGAGTCAGAACTTTCGGATTGAATATCCAGCAAACGTTGCAACCATTGATGGGTTTGTTGTTGCATTGCAGTGAAGTCCGCATCCGTCGTTTTATAGAGCCAATGCGCTGCAACCCCTGCATCCGCAATGTTGTGCATTTCTTCGCTACGAATTTGTATTTCTATTGGCGTACCAAACGGACCGAATAAAGTGGTATGTAATGACTGATAGCCGTTGGCTTTAGGAATGGCAATATAATCTTTAAACTTACCTGGAATTGGCTTATATAAACCGTGCAATACGCCCAATACAGCATAGCAAGCTGGCAAATCCTTAACGATGAGTCGAAAGCCGTAAATATCAAAAATCTGTGAGAAAGCGATGGTTTTCCCTGTCATCTTTTTGTAAATGCTATAAAGATGTTTTTCACGCCCCGAAACGTCTGCTTCGATTTTCATCTCGGCTAGACGACCTTTAATTGCGTCTAGAATTTTCCCAACCACTTCTTTGCGATTGCTACGAGCAGCCAAAATCGCTTTTGAAAGCACGCCATAACGCATCGGGTAATGGTTTTTAAAGCTTAAATCTTCAAGTTCTTGATAAATCTCATTCAAGCCTAAACGATTCGCAATTGGAGCATAGATTTCTAAGGTTTCACGTGCGATACGGCGACGCTTTTCTGGCTTCATCACATCTAAGGTTTGCATGTTGTGCAAACGATCGGC
>RFOR01000144.1 GCA_009926525.1 Methylophilaceae bacterium | reverse complement strand
ATTCCATGTGATGTTACCAGTTACCGCTGCATTGACGCCATTGTGGAAGTAATAAATCGTGCTGCTGCCATGCAACGTACTATCAAGATGTAACTGGAACAGCTCAATGATGGCATTAGGAGCCAGCACGCTGAGGTCTTCATAGACCGCGCTGATTGCTGTCCATGTGACACCACCATCGACAACCGTGCCATCAATCAGCGTTGGCCATGCAGGCTGCGTGGCGCCTGACGTGCCAGCCGTTGTGCACTTAAATACCAGGCCAAAGTTCTGCACCGTACTGGCGCGGACAATGGCACCAACGGCATAACTGGTAGCACTGGCCCAGGCTGTATATGCCATTAGGGTTCAAATACCTGCACAAATGTAGCCTGAAGCGTTGCACGGTTTAGGTATGGGATAGATTTGCTCCATTCCGCGCATACATATTTGCCGCTGCTTGCCTCTGCTGGTGGTGTCCTGTCGAACGATTCTTGTGCAGCGCGTGCATCAAGGAATGTTTCAATCGTATCTGCATTGGTTTCTGATACCTCCCATGTAAGGCTCCAACTTTTAGGGTTTTGGTTCAGCCCAAAAACAGCACGCATTTGGTAGCCGTCGCCGTATTGAACTGTCGTCACCTTAGGCTGGCTCGTCTTCTGGGCGCCGTAGGTAGGTGTGATGCTAGGGAATGTTGCCATTATGCGAGAAGTCCTCCAGGGCGTTTTTGCTTCACTAATTCTGCCTGCACCGCAGCCGATATGGCAATACCAAGCTGCCGGCTTTGCGCTTGATCGCCTTGCACGCTGGAGCCGCTTGCATCGACGTTAACCACAACGCTGGTACCACCACCGCCTAAGGCGTTGTTGGGGATGATGCTGCCTCCCCTGGACGGCATGAATAGCTCCGGGCCGCGCTCGCCTACCATGTACGGCGTGCCTGCGCTTACAGGGCCTCCTAGGGCAAGTCCTTTAAGTGGTGCGTACTGGGCTATGTTGCTGGCTACAGATCCCAATCCACCGCCGCCACCACTGCCTTTAAACAATCCGCCAAGCAATCCGCCACCTGTACCTGTGCCGCTCATCGCACCAAACAGCGCCATATTAACCGCTATATCCAGCAGCTTATTTGCAATGTTAGTTAATACGTTAGCCGCAACCTCTCCCAAGCTCTTGGTGCCATTGATTGCACCTTGGATCGCATCAACAACGCCAGATTTAATAGTCATTCCGATGTCAGAATATACTTGCCTCATTTGTTCTGCTGCGGATATTTGCTGCTTCAATACTTCAATGTTTGCCGCTATACCCCTTGCTTCCGCTTCATTCAAGCCTGGGAATTGTGCTTTAAGATCACGAATCTGTTGGTTGAGCCTTACCTCTGCTTCATTGCCATTTATTTTGCCTTGCAATAATGCTTGCTCATCTTGCAATGACTTCAGGGCATTCGCATTGTTAATTGCTTCTTCTGCGTACTGTTGTTTTGATAAAGCACTTTGATTTGATGCGGTCTGAAGTATTTGTTGCTCAAGAATGTTTCGTTGGGTTTTCAAGTTTAAACTTTGCTCATCAAAGTTCAATGCGTATTGAGCTTTATCGGTTGCGCTTGCAATTAATTGATTGCGAATGCCAGCCCTTGCTGTAAGTGTTTCATCTATAGCATTAATTTGAAGCTGAATATCTTGATATTTAGCGCCAAACTCAACCATGCGCTTTGCCTGCTGATTGTTTGATTGTCCCGCAATACCCACAAGTTTTTGCGCCGTACTTGTTTCAAGTTTTGCTCTTGCTTGGTCAAGCCTGCGTTTAATGTCTCCACCCA
>RFOR01000143.1 GCA_009926525.1 Methylophilaceae bacterium | reverse complement strand
TGATTTCGCCCAAACCCCCGATGTTGAAATCGTCGTGACCTGCGACCCAAGACTAGCTACGCCTATGGAAGCGCATCAAGTGCTCATAGTTGATGTGCAGCAAGATGTCTGGGCGTTGTGGGAGCAATGTATTGCCGCTTCTGATGCTGTTTTACTTATTGCACCCGAAACAGGTGGTGTGCTCGAAAAGCTTACCTTGCTTGCTGAGAAATTAAATAAGGTGGTTCTGGGTAGTAGTGCTTCTGCCATTAAGTTGGCTGGGGATAAATGGCTCACTTACCAATCTTTTATCTCACATCACATTCCAACTTTAGAAACTTATCTTGCTAACGCCTTGCCGAACCGCATGGAAGGTGCTTTTATCGCTAAACCTAGAGATGGTGCAGGTTGTGATGATATGGCTTATTTTGAAGATGCCCAGGCATTAGAAATTTGGTTAAAAAGTCGTGAACATACGCACATTGTTCAACCATACCAAACAGGCGATGCGGCCAGCCTCTCTATGTTTTGCAAAACTGGCAAAGCCTATCTCTTAAGCTGTAACCGCCAGCATATTCAAATTAATGGTCAGCAGTTTTCATACCGCGGTGGCGTGATAAATGGCATGGATGAATACAGAGAAACATTCAATCTGATTGCCCAAAAAATCGCTCAAGCGATACCTGATTTGGCAGGCTATGTTGGCGTGGATTTAATTGTGCATCAGGGCGAGTTTTTCGTCTTGGAAGTAAACCCTAGGCTAACAACTTCTTATTGTGCCTTGCACCAAGCCTGTGGCTGTAATCCAGCACAGATGCTACTCGACTTGTTCTATAATAAGGCGTTCAGAATGCCTAATATTGCGCATCACAAGGTTGAGATTTCACTTAATGCCACAATCCTCACACATTAAATCAGAAGCCACAGTTGGCTGGGATGTTGGTGGAGCGCATTTAAAAGCTGCGCTGCTCTCCGCGACGGGAGAAGTGCTTCAGGTTTGCCTAGTGGCTTGCCCATTGTGGAGAGGAATGGTGGAGCTGGAGCAGGCTTTGGCGGAAGTGCTTAGTCAATTAGAATTCGTACCTGAACGACACGCTGTCACTATGACGGGTGAGTTGGTCGATATTTTTCCTAATCGCCGTGCCGGCGTTTTGCAAATAGCGCAGTTCATGGCTGAGTACTTAAATGGCGAGGTTCTTTTTTATTCGGCCAAGCAAGGGTTTGTGGACAGCATGGAGGTATCTTTTTGCGCGGACTCTATTGCCTCAGCTAATTGGCATGCGAGTGCTAGTCTGATTGCTAAGTCGATCAAACAGGCTGTTTTGCTTGATATTGGCAGCACCACCTCAGATTTAATTTTAATTGATGATGGCTTGGTGGCCTCGCAAGGTTTTACTGATGCTGAGCGTATGCGCTTTGATGAACTGGTTTATGCTGGAGTGGTGCGAACGCCATTAATGGCCTTGTGTCCTAAGATTAACTTTGATGATTTTTTGGTGAATGTCGCCGCAGAGCATTTTGCAACAACAGCTGATGTGTATCGCCTAACGGGTGAATTGTCACATGAGGATGATATGGCGGATACCGCTGATGGTGCTGGAAAAACAGAGCTGGAAAGCGCTCGTCGCTTGGCTAGAATGGTAGGGCATGATGTTGAGGATTTTGAGATTAGCGCTTGGAAACTATTGGCATTTGAGTTTAGAAATGTGCAATTGATGCGCCTGCAAGAAGCTTTCAGTCATTTGGTAGATATTAATCAAGATGTGCCCTTGGTTGGCGCCGGATCTGGGCGCTTCTTGGTGCGAGCCCTAGCTACGCAGA
>RFOR01000142.1 GCA_009926525.1 Methylophilaceae bacterium | reverse complement strand
ATGCGTGGGCAAGTGCCGATTACGCAAGTGTTAGATGATGCTAAAACTAACCTTGCCAAAATGAACTTGGAAAAACAAGCTGAATATCGTTCTGGCATGGGAAATGTTAAGAGCGATACGTCTGTGTTAGATTTTGCGGGAATTGACAAAGCCATAAAAGACGCTGAAAACATGGCGTATTTTAAAGGCAAAGTCAAAGATAAAACCGCTGCAAAGGTGCTAGACGACATTAAAACTAAAGTGGCCGATTGGAAAAAATCTGATCCCGCTGAGTATCACACGCCTGAAGGCATGGACAACCTAAAACAAAGTCTTTGGGAAGATTTTGGCAAATTAGGGCAAGAAGAAAAGACGGCTTATTCTGCTGGCAAACAAGTCTATGACGCTGTAAAAAAAGAAATCAGCAATCAAGCCCCCGAATACTCCAAAGTAATGAAGAATTATACGGAGGCAACTGAGCAGATTAAAGAAATTGAGCGTGCTCTATCGCTTGGTCAAAAAGCCTCTGCTGATACGGCTATGCGTAAATTGCAGTCGTTAATGCGAAACAATGTTAATACCAATTATGGACAACGCTTGGAATTGGCTAAACAATTGGAGGCAATGGGTGGCAATGAAATGATGCCAGCACTTGCGGGTCAAGCCTTAAATGAGTTTACGCCTCGTGGTCTACAACGGGCTACCGCAGCGCCTGAAGCCTTTCTTGCGTATGGCGCTGGCGGCCCTGCTTTGGCAACGCTTGATCTTGCCGCATCTTCTCCTCGACTTGTAGGAGAGGCTGCGTATAAATATGGACAGATGGCAAATGCTTTAAACAAAGCAAAGCAACCAATATCTAATATATCTAATAAAATACCCATATCACCACAGCAAGCACGTTTAGCGGCTTTATTGGCGGCACAATCCAATAATCCAATGCGAATTGATTTAGATAACATGGCTTCAAACAGGCCGTAATCGAGGGATACAAAATGAGTTACAACGGTTCAGGCACGTTCAATATCAACACAGCGGGTCAACCCGTTGTTACGGGCACGGTCATCTCAAGCACGGCATTTAACTTGCTGACTTCTGACCTAGCCACTGGTTTATCTACCGCAATGACCAAAGATGGTCAAACCACTGCAACGGCAAATATCCCAATGGGGACGTTTAAGTTCACGGGTTTGGGCGCTGGTACTAATGCAACCGATTCGGCTCAATACGGTCAATTGCAAGCGGGTGCAACCACTATTGCAACCGTTACGGGAACGGACACATTGACGGGTTCTTTAACCCCCGCCATTGCAGCTTATGCAACGGGTAATTTGTTTTCATTCGTTGCGGCAAATACCAATACGGGTGCGGCCACAATTAACTTGAATAGCTTGGGTGCTAAAAGCATCACAAAATCAGGCACAACCGCTTTGGCGGCAAATGACATTGTAAGTGGTCGATTGTATTTAATTGAATACGATGGAACTAGATTTCAATTGATTAACCCTGGCACTGTTGCCGTCACGGGTATTGTGCCCCCCGCTAGTGGTGGAACGGGCATAGCAAATAATTCAGCCATGACCGTTACGGGTTCGGGTAACTTTGCATATACAAGAACTTTGACGGGGACAACAAACGTCACCTTTCCAACAACGGGAACATTGGCAACATTAGCGGGTTCGGAGACTTTCACTAACAAGACGTTGACAACGCCAACGCTTACAAACCCAACGGTTACCAACTACGTTGAAACGCCATTTTCCGCTAATAGTTCAACCGCTATTACTTTGGCTTTGACCAACGGCACGGTTCAAATCATTACGCTAACGGGTAATGCAACAATCACAATGCCAAC
>RFOR01000141.1 GCA_009926525.1 Methylophilaceae bacterium | reverse complement strand
CAATGTCCGCAACAATTTGAACTGCGTGCGGATTTCCCATAGAGACGGTAGCGATTTCAACTTCACTAGTTCCGATATTCAGTTGATAAGTCAGTGATGCGCTATCTGCGATAAATGGAATTTGAGCAGGTTCAAATCGTGGTGCACCCATATCGACCGTCACAAGACCATTTTCTTCAAGCTTTGGATAAATAAGTCCATTGGCTGTTTCAACACAAATTTGCGTTTTGTCGGTGAGTTTTTGCTCATGAACAAAGCGCACAAAACAGCGTGCCCCATTGCCACATTGTTCTACTTCGCCGCCATCTGCATTAAAAATGCGATAACGAAAGTCTGTGTGTGCATTGCTTGGTTTCTCAACCAGCAATAGTTGGTCGCAGCCTACACCAAAGTGCCTATTAGCAATTAGGCAAATTTGCTCTGTACTTAAGTTGATAGTCTGACTAAAACCATCAATCACGACAAAGTCGTTGCCTATCCCCTGCATTTTTGTGAATTTTATGTGCATATGTGACTGATTGCATATTAAGTGTAATGAACTATATTGTATGAGATTGTCGCCTGCTAAGGTAGTCGTCATTTTGTGAACGCGAGTTATTTTGCTATCCTAGCCATCTTTGCAAAATTTATTGATAAATCCTATGTCCGAATACCTCTTTACTTCAGAATCTGTTTCTGAAGGCCACCCTGATAAACTTGCTGATCAGGTGTCTGACAGCATTTTAGATGCGATTCTTGAACAAGATCCAACAGCACGTGTTGCGGCTGAGACTTTAGCGAATACTGGTTTGATTGTGCTTGCTGGTGAAATCACCACAACAGCGAACGTTGATTACATCAAAGTGGCACGCGAAACGATTAAACGTATTGGCTATGACAATACGGAATACGGTATCGACTATAAAGGTTGTGCTGTTCTGGTCGCTTATGACAAACAATCTCCTGATATTGCCCAAGGTGTGGATAAAGCAGAAGATGATCCACTAGACCAAGGCGCTGGCGACCAAGGCATTATGTTTGGTTATGCGTGTGATGAAACACCACAACTGATGCCACTTCCTATCTGGTTGTCTCACCGTGTGATGGAACGTCAATCACAGCTCCGTAAAGATGGCCGCTTGCCATGGCTTCGCCCTGATGCGAAATCACAAGTCACCATTAAATACGAAAACGGCAAACCAAGTTCCATTGATACGGTGGTGGTTTCAACGCAGCACGCGCCTGAGATGGAATTAAAAGATATCCGCGAAGCGGTGATTGAAGAAATCATCAAACCAACACTGCCTAAAGAACTCATCAAGGGCGACATCAAGTTCTTAGTGAACCCAACCGGTCGCTTTGTGATTGGTGGTCCACAAGGTGATTGCGGTTTAACAGGCCGTAAGATCATTGTTGATACATACGGCGGTGCAGCCCCACACGGTGGCGGAGCATTCTCTGGTAAAGACCCTTCAAAAGTAGACCGCTCAGCGGCTTATGCGGGTCGTTATGTGGCGAAGAACATCGTTGCAGCAGGACTGGCTTCACGCTGCCTAGTGCAAATCTCTTACGCGATTGGTGTGGCACAGCCAACGTCAATTATGGTCGAGACTTACGGCACAGGTAAGGTATCGAATGAAGTCCTCACGGCGCTTGTACGTGAACACTTTGATTTGCGTCCTAAAGGCATTGTAAAGATGTTAGATCTTTTACGTCCGATCTACTCAAAGACTGCTGCCTATGGTCACTTTGGCCGTGATGAGCCAGAGTTTACCTGGGAAGCGATTGATAAAGCGGCGGCATTAAAGGCTTCTGTTTAATACCTCTCGTCAAAATAAAAAACCTCAATCATGAACTGATTGGGGTTTTTTTATGTCTGTT
>RFOR01000015.1 GCA_009926525.1 Methylophilaceae bacterium | reverse complement strand
TCGGTTCCATCTAATTTACGAAGTACCATATAACGGAAACGCAGCTCGCTCACTACACCATAATGAGTGTCTACGGTCACAACATCGCCGATATGTAGAGAGTCATCAAGCAGGATAATAAAGCCGCTCAGGTAGTTACTAGCGACCTTCTGAAGGCCAAAGCCAAGGCCGACACCTAATGCCCCCCCAAAAACCGACAACAGGGTAATATCAATGCCTACACCAGACATTGCAATCAATATTGCGATGATTGAAAGCACAATCCGAACTAGCTTGGATAGAACAACTCGAACGTTCACATCGATATTCTCAGCACGCATCATTTTATTTTCAAGCATGCGACTTAGTGATAGCGACACAAACAGTGTGAACAATATGGTGAGAATAGCTTGTATAACAATCAGCAGATTGAGGTGTGTCTTACCAACACTAAACGTAATTTCTTCAAAGAAATTGAGAATTGGTAACCAAAATCCTGTTAAATGCAAAGCTAGTACAAGCCAAATTGCTCTTGAGATGAGATGCTCCATAGTGCGCACCCAGCCACCCTCACTAAATATGTAACGCATCCCATAGACACATAAGCGAATTGCCGCCATGGCCCATAACAAATTCACACTCAATATTAGCAAGCTCACGTGCTGCCATTGAATAAGAACATATTTGCCAATATAGATAAACACAAGTGAGGACAACGGAAATAAGACGCGATTAAAGCCGCCTATTCCGACCTTCCACCCGCCAGGAGCATGTGACATGACATATGCGCGCAACAATCCACTCATAAGCCATGCGGCTCCAATACTCGCCCCAATAACAAGTAACTGCCAATACATAGTTGCTTTTGGCAAATCATCTAGCAACTCACGCCATATCAATTGCATTTCTGTATTCATCGTAAAAATATCGCCGCTAATCCAAGGAAAATAAAGAAACCACCACTATCAGTTACCGCGGTAATTAAAACACTAGAGCCCACCGCAGGATCTCGTCCTGATTTAGTCATGACTAATGGGATCATGACACCCATAACAGCGGCAAGCAGTAAATTAAGGGTCATTGCGGCTGTCATCACAACACTTAATATTGTATTTTGATAGAGCACATACGCAATCACACCTAGAACGCCACCCCAAATCAAACCATTTAACAGACTCACGCCCAATTCTTTTTTTAGTAAGGATTGCATATTATGAGAGGCGATTTGACCCAGCGCTAAACCACGAACAATCATGGTGGTCGTTTGGTTGCCTGAGTTACCTCCAATGCCTGCCACAATGGGCATAAGGGCTGCTAGTGCGACCGTTTTCTCAATGGAACCCTCAAAGAGGCCAATGACACGTGAAGCAACGAGCGCTGTCACTAAATTAACTGCTAGCCATGTCCAACGGTTTTGCACTGATTTCCAAACGGAAGAAAATAAATCCTCTTCTTCGCGCAAACCAGCCATAGAAAGCATATCACTCTCAGCCTCTTCACGAATATAATCCATCACCGTATCAACGGTAAGACGGCCAACCAACTTATTATTCTCATCAACAACGGGTGCTGTTACTAAGTCATATCGCTCAAACGCCTTGGATGCATCATCGGCCAAGTCTTCTGGATGGAATACGACCGGATCGTCAGCCATGACTTCAGCCACGCCAAGATCCAAGTCTTTGACTACTAGACGTTTTAATGGCAAAACGCCACGAAGAATGTCATGTCTATCGACAACAAAAAGCTTATCAGTATGATCTGGCAAGGTACCAATGCGGCGAAGATAACGAAGCGCAACTTCAAGGGTAATATCCTCACGAATAGTGACGATATCAAAGTCCATTAAGGCACCTACAGCGTCATCCTGATAGGCGAGCGCAGATTGCAGGCGCTCACGATTTTGATAGTCCAGGCTATCCAAAAGCTCATGGAGAACATCAGTAGGTAAATCGGGTGCCAAGTCGGCAAGTTCATCCGTATCTAATTGTTCTGCGGCAGCGAGCAGCTCTTCACTATCCATGTCCGCAATAAGTGTTTGGCGAACGGCATCAGATACTTCGAGAAGAATTTCACCATCACGCTCCGCTTTAACTAGATCCCACACATCTAAACGCTGCTCTAATGGCAACGCTTCAAGAATATGTGCTACGTCAGCAGGGTGAAGAAGATCGAGTTTTTTCTGAAGTAAAGTGAGGTTTTGCTTGTGAACAATAGACTCCACAAGTGACTGCTTCGGCATGTCTAATTCTTGCTTATGAACAAGATTCTCAATAAGCTTATGCTTATCCAACAAGTGAATAACTTGTTGCAGACTTTCTTGTAAGCTTTCTTTAAGTTCTGGGACTTCTGCCATTTCGTTTACTCGCAGAGAATTGTTTTATGCTGGATTGATGACTAAGCATTAATCGTTATAGCGACTTTTGATGTTATATCATAAGTCTAAGTAAGTTTTTATAAATCTATCAAACAAGCAACTTCACAAATGCAAAAACAATTTATTTTATTCGGAACAAGCGCATGTCATTTATGTGATGATGCAGAGGTCAGCATTCGCGCAATTAGCAAAACAATGCCCGTTATTTACATTAAACAAGATATTATTGAAGATGATATTCTTTTAGAAAAATATGGATCATCAATACCTATATTTCATTGTAAAGAAACTAAAAATGAACTGAGTTGGCCATTCAATGAGCTAGCGTTGAAAGAGTTCATCAATGGACAATAAAAAAGCCGGCTATTAACCGGCTTTTTTATCAAATCAAATACATTTACTCAGCTACAACAGCTTCTGTTGTTGTATCTGGACGATCAACCAACTCGACCAAAGCCATAGGCGCATTGTCACCATTACGGAAACCACATTTTAAAATACGTAGGTAACCACCTGGACGTGTTGAGTAGCGAGGGCCAAGTTCATTGAACAGTTTGCCAACGATATCTCTGTCACGAAGACGGCTGAATGCCAAACGACGATTTGCCAAAGTTGCATCTTTACCTAAAGTGATCAAAGGCTCAGCGATACGGCGAAGCTCTTTTGCTTTTGGCAAAGTTGTTTTAATGATTTCATGGCGCAACAATGAAGTTGCCATGTTACGCAACATTGCCTGACGATGGCTGCTGGTACGATTTAGTTTACGATTACTGTTGCGATGACGCATAGTGATATCCTCACACCTTTGCTATTATACTTTTTCCAGGCCAACTGGCGGCCAGTTCTCTAGTTTCATGCCCAAGGTTAAACCTTTAGACGCTAAAACATCTTTAATCTCATTAAGTGATTTACGACCCAAGTTAGGGGCTTTCAATAACTCGTTTTCACCACGTTGGATCAAATCACCAATATAGTAAATATTCTCAGCTTTTAAGCAATTCGCTGATCGAACAGTTAATTCCAAATCATCTACTGGACGCAACAAGATAGGATCAACTTGCGGAACTTGCTTAACTTCCACTTCCGTTGGAGCGCCTTCAAGATCAGCAAACACTGATAGTTGACCAATTAAAATACGCGCAGCGTCACGAATTGCTTGTTCAGGCTCCATCACGCCGTTAGTTTCAACGTCCATGATAAGTTTGTCCAAGTCAGTTCTTTGTTCTACACGAGCGCTTTCAACATGGTAACTAATCTTGTTGATTGGGCTAAATGAAGCGTCAACCATAATGAAGCCCAAAACACGGTCTTCATCTGTTTTTTGGCGCACAGGCACTGGTTGATAACCACGGCCCATTTCAACTTTAACTTCCAAATTCAATTTTCCACCTTTAGTAAGGTGTGCAATTACGTGATTTGGATTGAAGATTTCAGCATCATGGCCAGTTTCAAAGTCACCAGCAGTTACGACACCTTCAGATGACTTACTTAATGTAAGCACTGTTTCTGTTTTGTTGTTTAACTTTAAAGCTACGCCTTTAAGATTCAACAAAATATCTACAACGTCTTCTTGAACGCCATCAATTGTTGAATACTCATGAACAACACCATCAATCTTCACTTCTGTAATTGCAAAGCCAGGAATAGAAGACAACAATACACGGCGCAATGCATTACCAAGTGTATAGCCGAAACCACGTTCCAAAACCACGTTCCATAGGCTCTAAAGTTACACGTGCGCGCAATGGTGAAATTACTTCAACATCCACAACACGTGGCTTCAAATATTCAGTCGGACTGTTTTGCATAAACTTTCCTTACGGTCCTAAATTAAATTACTTAGAGTAAAGCTCAACAACGAGTGATTCATTAATTGTTGCTGGCAATTCATCACGTTGTGGCTTAGCTTTAAATGTTCCCTTAAGTGCCTTAACATCAACTTCAATCCACTCTGGGAAACCACGTTGCTCTGCAGCTGCCAATGCGCCTTTAATACGCAATTGGTTAATTGATGCTGGAGCAACTTGAACAGTATCACCAGGCTTAACTTGGTATGAAGGGATATTCACACGCTTGCCGTTCACCAAAATACTATTGTGGCGAACGATTTGACGTGCTTCAGTGCGTGAAGCGCCGATACCCATACGGTATGTAACGTTATCAAGACGACATTCCAAAAGTTGTAACAAGTTTTCACCTGTAATACCTTTTTGACGATCAGCTTCAGCGTAATAACTACGGAATTGCTTCTCTAGCACACCGTAAATACGACGTAATTTTTGTTTTTCACGCAATTGAACACCATAGTCAGATAAACGTTGATTGCGACGTTGACCATGTTGACCAGGTGGGAAGTTACGTTTTTCGATAGCGCATTTGTCTGTGAAACACTTTTCGCCTTTAAGGAAAAGTTTTTCGCCTTCACGGCGACACTGACGGCACTTAGGATCGAGATTTCTAGCCAAGGTATTTCTCCTATTAAATCATGCTGCTTAATTGCGGCGTATTAAATACGGCGCTTTTTAGGTGGACGGCAGCCATTGTGTGGAACTGGCGTCACATCTGAAATGCTAGTAATTTTAAAACCAACAGCGTTCAATGCACGCACTGCTGATTCGCGGCCTGGACCAGGTCCTTTGATACGAACCTCAAGGTTTTTAACACCACACTCTTGAGCAGCTTTACCAGCTGCTTCTGCTGCAACCTGAGCAGCGAATGGCGTACTCTTACGAGAGCCTTTGAAACCAGCACCACCAGATGTTGCCCATGAAAGCGCATTACCTTGGCGATCTGTGATCGTAATAATTGTATTGTTAAATGAAGCATGAACGTGGGCGATGCCCTCGGCAATGTTCTTTTTAACCTTCTTGCGTACACGTACGTTAGCTTTAGCCATGTCTACTTATTCCTTACTTGGATTGCTTAATAGGCTTCACTGGACCCTTACGTGTTCGCGCATTTGTTTTTGTGCGCTGACCACGAACTGGCAAACCACGGCGATGACGTACACCACGGTAGCAACCTAAGTCCATTAATCGCTTGATATTCATTGAAACTTCACGACGCAAGTCACCTTCAACCTGTAGCTTAGCTACTTCGTCGCGCAACTTTTCAACCTCTGCATCGTTAAGATCCTTAACTTTTGCAGTTGTTAAAACGCCAGCTGCCGCACAAATTTGCTTTGCAGTATTGCGTCCTACACCGTAAATCGAAGTTAATGCGATTTCAGTGTGCTTATGATTTGGGATGTTTACCCCTGCTATCCGAGCCATGTATCTACTCCAAAATTATGGCGTTGAATTTTCAATTTCGCCAAAAAAGCCCTAAATTTTAACACCTAAGCCAACTTATAACAATTAGCAAAGGATGATTCTCTACTACCCTACAACCACCAATTAACCTTGGCGTTGTTTATGTCTAGGATCTGTACAAATAACACGCACAACACCACGACGACGAACAACTTTACAATGACGGCATAAAGCCTTAACTCTCATTTTTGCCTCACAAAATCCAAATAATTATGGCTAATACTATTTAGCGCGGAAAATAATCCGTGCTCGCGAAAGATCATACGGGGTCATTTCTACAGTGACTTTGTCACCTGGCAGGATACGAATATAGTGCATTCGCATTTTCCCAGAGATATAACCCAAAACGATATGTCCGTTTTCTAACTTAACTCTAAAAGTTGCATTAGGAAGATTTTCTAAAATCTCCCCCTGCATCTCAATTCTGTCTTCTTTTGCCATGTTCTAATGAACTCGCTTCTCTTATTTAACTAGCGTGAACTTGCTGCACCGTTTTTGAAATTTGCTTTTTTGAGCAAACCTTCATATTGATGCGACATCAAATGCGCCTGCACTTGCGTCATAAAGTCCATGGTCACCACAACAATAATCAAAAGAGATGTACCACCAAAATAGAATGGCACATTAAATTTCAAAATCAAAAACTCAGGCAATAAACAAACTAGCGTGATGTAAATTGCACCAATCAATGTTAAACGACCCATTATGCGATCGATATACTTTGCAGTTTGCTCACCAGGACGAATACCAGGAACAAATGCACCACTCTTCTTTAAATTATCTGCCGTTTCCTTAGGGTTAAACACTAAGGCGGTGTAGAAGAAACAGAAAAACACAATCGCGCTTACGAAAAACAAAATGTACAAAGGTTGTCCTGGAGACAATTTTGTACCAATGTCTTTAAGCCACGAGAAGTTCTCGTTACTACCAAACCAACCTGCCATAGTGGCAGGAAACAAAATAATACTTGAAGCAAAAATAGGGGGGATAACACCAGCCATATTTAGCTTCAGTGGCAAATGACTTGTTTGGCCACCCATCACTTGGCGTCCAACCTGTCTCTTTGCGTAATTCACTGTAATTTTTCTTTGGCCACGTTCAACGAAGACCACAAATGCCGTAACCAAAATAGTCGCGGCAAACAAGAAAATTACGAATACAGGGTTAAAAGCACCACTGCTTGCTAGCTCTAAGGTTTTAAAAATAGCACTAGGTAAACCGGCAACGATACCAGCAAAAATAATGATAGATATACCATTGCCAATACCACGTTCCGTGATTTGTTCACCCAACCACATCAAAAACATCGTGCCGCTAACCAATGTAACAACAGCGGTTAGTCTAAACATAAAACCTGGATCTAAAACCAAGTTTGCTTGTGACTCTAAAGCGATCGCAATACCTAGGGCTTGAAACGTAGCTAAAAGCACAGTTCCATAACGTGTGTATTTGGTAATCTGCCTTCTACCAGCTTCACCTTCTTTTTTAAGCTGTTCCATTTGTGGTGAAACAACTGTCAAAAGCTGCATAATAATTGATGCAGAAATGTAAGGCATAATACCTAGTGCGAACACAGTGAATCTTGAAAGGGCGCCACCTGAGAACATATTAAACATTCCCAAGATACCGCCACTTTGCGACTCAAACAACTTCGCTAACACATCAGCATTAATTCCTGGTACAGGTATATGAGCACCTAAACGATATACAACAAGTGCACCTAGCACGAACAGTAATCGGCTTTTAAGCTCACCAGTCTTACTTACTGCACCTAAAATACTATCGTTTGCCAACTTATTACTCTACGATCTTGCCGCCAGCCGCTTCAACAGCAACGCGAGCACCTTTAGTAAGTAATAAACCTTGTACTGAAACCGCACGTGTTAAATCACCTGATAAATAAACTTTCACAGACTTAACTGTACCTGGAACAAGATTCGCAGCTTTCAAAGTCAAGATGTCAATAACTGGTGCATCAATCAAAAGCAACTCGCTTGTGCGTACACGTGCAGTATCTTTCTTAGTCAATGATCTAAAGCCACGTTTTGGTAAACGACGTTGCAAAGGCATTTGACCGCCTTCGAAACCAACTTTATGAAAACCACCAGTACGTGATTTTTGACCCTTGTGACCACGACCAGCTGTTTTACCTAGGCCAGAACCGATACCACGACCTACGCGACGCTTAGCGTGCTTACTACCTTCTGCAGGACTAATAGTATTTAATTTCATTATGCTTCTACCTTCAACAGATAGTGAACGGCGTTAATCATCCCACGGTTAGCAGGAGTGTCTAATACTTCTACTGTGTGATGCATACGACGAATTCCCAAACCAGCAACACAAGCTTTGTGTGAAGCGATTCTTCCAATGGTACTTTTAACCAAAGTCACTTTGACAGTACCAACTGATTCTTTATTTACCTTAGCCATATTAGCCTCTAATTTCTTCTACAGATTTACCACGTTTAGCAGCAATTTCAGCAGGTGTATTCATTGACTGCAAGCCATTAAGGGTTGCACGAACAACGTTATAAGGATTCGTAGAACCAATGCATTTTGCTAACACGTTAGTAATACCCATCACTTCAAAAATAGCACGCATCGCGCCACCAGCGATAATTCCAGTACCTTCAGATGCAGGCTGAATAAACACTTTGGCTGCGCCATGAACACCAGTTACAGCATGATGCAATGTACCGTTATTCAAGCTTACTTTAACCATTTCGCGACGCGCTTCATCCATAGCCTTTTGAACAGCTACTGGCACTTCACGCGCTTTGCCTTTGCCCATACCTACAGCACCATCGCCATCACCTACCACAGTAAGTGCAGCAAAACTCATAATACGACCGCCCTTGACCACTTTGGTCACGCGGTTGACTGTGATCATTTTTTCACGCAAACCATCGGTTTGCTGTTGTTCCATTTCTTTTGCCATCATCAACCCCGTCTATTAGAAGGACAAGCCGTTTTCGCGAGCGGCTTCTGCCAACGCTTTAATACGACCATGGTATTTATAACCAGAACGGTCAAACGCAACTGAAGTGACACCAGCTTTTTTCGCTTTTTCAGCGATGCGCTTACCAATAATTGCTGCCGCAGCAACGTTGCCGCCATTTGCCAAACTCTTGCGAACTTCAGCTTCTAGCGTAGAAGCACTCGCTAGGACCTTATCACCAGTTTCAGCAATAATTTGTGCGTAAATGTGACCGTTACTACGGTGAACACAAAGACGGGTTACTTTCAATTCGGCGATTTTGGCACGGGTTTTACGTGCGCGACGCAAGCGTGAATTTACATTGTTCATGGTTTAAACCTTACTTCTTCTTGGTTTCTTTAATAATCACTACTTCATCAGAGTAACGAACACCCTTGCCTTTATAAGGCTCTGGTGCTCTGTAACCACGTATTTGAGCAGCAACCTGACCAACTACTTGTTTATCAACACCCTTAAGAATAACTTCTGTAAGAGTAGGAGTTTCAACAGTAACACCAGCTGGCATTTTGTGATTGATAGGATGTGAGTAACCCAATTCAAGATTCAACGTTGTACCCTGTGCTTGCGCCTTGTAACCAACGCCAACTAAAGATAACTTACGCGTGAATCCTTCGGATACACCTTTCACCATATTTGCAACTAACGCACGCAATGTACCTGACATTGCACGAGAATGCTGACTATCGTTGGCAGCAGCAAAGGTAATTGTTTCACCTTCGCGCGTTAACGTTACGGCACCTGTAAGTGGGTGAGTTAGCTTACCTAATGGACCACTTACATTAATACTATCTGGGTTCAAAACTATCTCAACTTTAACTGGGATAGCGACCGGGTTCTTAGCTACACGAGACATTTTCGCTCCTTAAGCTACTACGCACAGCACTTCACCACCGATACCGGCAGCTGATGCTTTAC
>RFOR01000140.1 GCA_009926525.1 Methylophilaceae bacterium | reverse complement strand
GTCGGTGGTTCAGACATTATGCGTAGCATGTATGAGCAAGGTGAGTTACAAAAACTATTAGCTGAAGTGGCTGCGTAATTGGACAAGCTTCTTATTCAAGGTGGTGCCCGTCTTAACGGCGAAGTAACGGTATCAGGCGCTAAAAATGCAGCATTACCAATATTGTGTGCGGCCTTGTTAGCGGAAGATACGTTGAGTCTATCTAGCGTTCCTAAGCTTAAGGATGTTGGCACGACGATTCAATTGCTCGAGCATATGGGCGTTAAGGTGAATCGACAAGCGGATAAAGTGGATTTGGATGCTCGTCAAATCCAAAGCTTGGAAGCCCCCTATGAAATGGTTAAAACCATGCGTGCTTCTATCTTGGTATTAGGCCCATTGTTGGCGAGGTTTGGTAAAGCAAGAGTTTCATTACCAGGTGGCTGTGCCATTGGCTCACGGCCTGTTGATTTGCACATCAAAGGCTTGCAAGCCATGGGTGCAGAGATTCGTATTGAGCATGGATACATAGAAGCAACAACAGAACATTTGCCAAATAAGCGTTTACAAGGCGCTCGTTACTATATGGATTTAGTGACTGTGACAGGCACAGAAAACTTGATGATGGCTGCGGCCTTGGCCAATGGCACAACCGTTTTAGAGAACGCAGCTAAAGAGCCCGAAGTCGTTGATATGGCGGAATGCTTAATAAAGATGGGTGCAAAGATTAAGGGTGCTGGCACTGACGTTATTACAATTGAAGGTGTTGACAAGTTACATGGTGCTTCACATCAAGTGGTATGCGATAGAATAGAAGCGGGCACTTACATGGTCGCTGCGGCAATGACAGGTGGGGAAGTGAAGCTTCTTAATGTCAAAGAAAACTTACTTGATGCAGTGATAGAGAAGTTACGTGAAGCGGGTGCTGAAGTGATTTGTGATAAAAATACCATCACAGTGAAAAGTGATGGCAATCTTAAAGCCGTCAATATTCGTACCGCACCGCATCCGGCTTTCCCAACGGATATGCAGGCCCAGTTTATGGCGCTTAATACAGTTGCTGAGGGTATTTCAAAAGTGACAGAAACAATTTTTGAAAATCGGTTTATGCATGTACAAGAAATGCAGCGTTTAGGTGCGAATATTGATATTGATGGCAATACAGCGTTAGTGAAAGGTGTTGCTCAGTTGGAAGGCGCTACTGTGATGGCAACTGATTTGCGTGCATCAGCAAGTCTTGTATTGGCAGGCTTGGTAGCTAAAGGCCAAACGGTGATTGAGCGTATTTATCATTTAGATCGTGGATACGAAAATCTCGAAGAGAAATTTAATGCACTTGGCGCGAATGTTAAGCGCGTTTCTTAATAACGAAAATTGATGACCACATGATTACCATCGCACTTTCAAAAGGCAGAATATTCCAAGAAACCACACCATTGTTGGCGGCAGCAGGTATTCATGCACTTGAAGATCCTGAATCGTCACGCAAGTTAATTTTGTCCACGAATCGTGATGATGTTCGTCTGATTATTGTGCGCGCTTCCGATGTGCCAACTTATGTGCAATATGGAGCGGCGGATTTAGGTATTGCCGGTAAGGATGTGCTTGATGAGCATGGCGGTGAAGGCTTATACCAGCCAATAGACTTGCAAATTGCTAAATGCAAAATGATGGTCGCGGTGCGTGAAGATTTTGATTACTTTGCTTCAATCAGAAGTGGCGCGCGCCTTAAAGTGGTAACCAAGTACGTAAAAACAGCCCGTGAACACTTTGCTGGAAAAGGCATGCACGTGGATTTGATTAAGCTTTATGGATCAATGGAATTGGGCCCTTTGGTTGGTTTGGCTGATGTGATTGTGGATTTGGTAAGTACAGGCAGCA
>RFOR01000139.1 GCA_009926525.1 Methylophilaceae bacterium | reverse complement strand
GTTTCTCAAATCGCCACTTTCGGCACCATGGCGGCTAAGGCAGTGATCCGAGATGTCGGCCGTGTGCTGGACTTGCCTTTTAATTTTGTGGATGGCATTGCAAAGCTTATTCCTTTAGAGCTTGGTATAACGCTTAAAGATGCGCTTGAGAAAGAGCCGCAATTGGCTGAGCGTCGCGAGCAAGAGGAAGAAGTCAAAGAGCTGCTTGAGTTGGCGCTGAGGCTCGAGGGTTTAACCCGTAACGTCGGTATGCATGCTGGTGGTGTGCTAATTTCACCAAGTAAGATTTCCGATTTTTCTCCGATTTATTGCCAAGCCAATGGCGATAGCTTGGTGAGCCAATACGATAAAGATGACGTGGAAGCCGTTGGCCTTGTTAAGTTTGACTTTCTGGGCCTGCGCACACTGACTATTTTAGAAATGGCTTTAGTAAATGCTAATGCACAACGCGCGGAGCAAAATCTGCAGCCGCTATCATTTGAGACCTTGCCGATTGACGATAAGCCAACTTATCAGCTTCTAAAATCAGCTAATACCACAGCGGTATTCCAGCTAGAGTCGCGCGGCATGAAGGATATGCTTAAACAAGCTAAACCTGACTGCTTTGAAGATATTATCGCCTTGGTGGCTTTGTATCGTCCTGGCCCAATGGATTTGATCCCCGATTTCTGCCGCCGTAAGCATGGCTTACAGCGCGTGGAATATCCGCACCCTGCGGTTGAGCCTATCCTCAAAGAAACATACGGGATTATGGTTTACCAAGAGCAGGTGATGCAGATTGCACAGGTCGTTGGGGGCTATAGCCTTGGAGGCGCTGATCTGCTTCGCCGTGCGATGGGTAAGAAGAAAAAAGAAGAAATGGATGCCCAGCGTGCCGTGTTTGTGGACGGGGCGAAACAAAAGGGCACGCCTGAAAGACAAGCTGCAGATTTATTTGATTTGATGGAGAAATTCGCGAGCTACGGCTTTAATAAATCGCACGCGGCGGCTTATGCGCTGGTTGCTTACCAGACAGCCTATCTTAAAGCCCATTATCAAGCGGCTTTCTTAGCAGCCACTTTGTCTGCTGATATGAACAATACTGACAGCGTGCATATTTTCTATGACGACTGCGTGGGTAATGGCGTGGAAGTGCTGCCACCAGACATTAACCAAAGTGAATTCAAATTTAAGCCAATCAGCGATAAACAAATTTTATACGGCTTAGGTGCTTTGAAGGGCTCTGGTGAAGCCGCGATTGATGTGATTCTTGCTGCGCGAAATCAGTATGGTCCGTTTAAAGATTTATTCGATTTTTGTGCGCGCTTAGATTTACGTAAAGTAAACCGCCGAGTGATTGAATCACTCATTCGTGCAGGCGCGTTTGATAAGCTTGAGCCTAATCGCAATGCTTTATTGGCAGGTGTAAATTTAGCCATTAGTGCAGCTGAGCAGAGTGGTGCGGCAAGCGGTCAAAATAGCTTGTTTGGCGCGGTATCGGATAGTGCGGCGCATGTGTTGCCAAATGTACCGGCTTGGGCTGAGCCTGAAAAGTTACAACAAGAAAAAATTGCGCTGGGCTTTTATTTGAGTGGTCATCCATACCAAGCCTATCAAAAAGAATTAGCGACATTTGTGCATACTGATTTGGGCAATCTTAAACCGCAGGATCAGCCCCAGCTCATGGCTGGTGTGGTGATGGGTGTGAGGATTCGCATGACCCAGCGTGGCAAGATGGCGATTGTGACTCTGGATGATGCTAAATCTCGCGTTGAAGTGGTGGTGGGTAGTGAGATGCTCGCGCAGAACGCGCAATTGATTAAAGAAGACCAGCTGTTGGTCATTGAGGGGCGGGTGAGTCACGATGACTTCTCGGGTGGTGTGCGGGTGAATGTGCGTAAGATTTACGA
>RFOR01000138.1 GCA_009926525.1 Methylophilaceae bacterium | reverse complement strand
GTCGAGATTGATGAGGAAGTTAACGTTCCAACCACTGATAGTGGTGATGACGATACTCTTTCTTACTTCAGTAAGTTGGCTTCTGAGTAATCGGAAACAAAACGTCCGAATTATGTACGCTTGTGGATGACCTTGCATCCCACCAGTAAAATGGGGCGGTTCCAGTGACGTTTTAGGGGAGACAGAAATGTCTCCCCTTTTTTACATCTTGTAAATTCCCGGATGCACTACAGGATGATCGAAGATTGAAGCAACATAAGTTGAAACTGATGGTTCATTAGCCTCGCATGAATTGAATTGGGATGTTGCCGCTGCGCTTGATAAACAAGTATGGGGGCAAGGCTTCCCAGCGCCTTTATTTAGTGATGAATTTATTGTGAAATTACAAAAAGTGGTGGGCGAGCGTCATTTGAAATTGTCTTTGCAAAAAGCCGATGACCACACAGGTCGCATGATTGATGCGATTTATTTTCAGCAAGCCACATTCTTGCCGACTAAAGTGCATATCGTTTATGAGTTACAAACGAATGAATTTAACGGCCGCCAAAGCGTGCAGCTGAATGTGCGACACTGCATTCCTATCGAGTAGTCTACATTCAGTAATACGCCTTGAGTAATAGGGTCTGCAAGCGTAAAATTCGCGTCAAATTTATAAGGTTCAAATATGCGTCGTAAGCTCGTAGTGGCTAATTGGAAAATGCATGGGTCTATTGCCCAGAATCAGCAATTGTTTGAAGCATTCAAACAAAAGTTGGCGCAGGTGAATAACGTCGACTTTGCGGTTTGCGTGCCATATCCGTATTTATTCCAAGCGCAAGTTGTGCTCGGCGGCACTAACATCGCCTGGGGTGCACAGAACGTAGCTAAGTATCCAGTCGGAGCCTATACCGGCGAAGTGGCAGCAAGTATGCTGAAAGACTTTGATGCGACTTACGTCATCCTTGGGCACTCTGAACGCAGTACGGCCTATTGCGAAAGTGGTGAAAATATCGCCGCAAAATTTGTGACTGCAAAAAATGCAGGTCTCACGCCTATTTTGTGTGTGGTGGGTGAAACGTTACAAGAACGTGAAGCGGGCATGGAACAGCAAGTGGTGGCAGAGCAGCTGGACGCATTACTACTTAGCCAGGGCGGCGCTGTTTTTGAAAACGCGGTCGTTTCCTATGAGCCAATGTGGGCGATTGGCACGGGCTTAAGCGCAACGCCAGCGCAAGCGCAAGCCATGCACGAGTTCATTCGTGGCCGGATTGCAGGCTACGATGCTAAGGCAGCAAGTAGCTTGCGCATCCTATATGGGGGTAGCGTAAATCCCGTAAATGCGTCACAATTGCTAGTTATGCAAGATATTGACGGCGGCCTCATTGGACGCTGTTCATTAGATGCGAACGATTTTGAAAAAATTTGTCTTGCTGCAGCGGCTGTTGTTTAATTAAAGCGACATTAGCCAGTAAGCGTTTTCGGAAAATAAGAGATCATGGAAAATTTAGTTACAGTCATTCACGTATTAGCAGCGGCAGGTGTTATTGGCTTAGTTCTTTTGCAGCATGGCAAAGGTGCTGATATGGGGGCAGCTTTTGGTAGCGGCACATCGGGCAGTCTTTTTGGCGTGAGCGGCGCATCAAACTTTATGAGCCGCGCAACAGCAATTTGCGTTGCAGTGTTTTTTACAACAAGCCTAACACTTGCTTATATGTCTGGTCACCGTTCTGACCGTGTGAGCGTTGTCAAAACAATCACCACTGAGCAAGCGGCTAAAAAAGCAGCAGCCCCTGTAGCGCCAGCAAGCAAGGAAGTGCCTCAGTAATCTAAAGCTTTAAGCGGCTGTGGTGGAATTGGTAGACACGCCATCTTGAGGGGGTGGTGACGAAAGTCGTGAGAGTTCGAGTCTCTCC
>RFOR01000137.1 GCA_009926525.1 Methylophilaceae bacterium | reverse complement strand
GACTTCGCGCAAGATCACGCCACTGCCCATTAATTGCACTTTAGGGCCTTTCGCTTTGGATTTGCTAAATGCGTACATGCCTTTCAATATGCCAGCCTCTGTGCCTTTTGGCATTTCTGGATGGCTGTAGTTTTCATTCATCAAGGTGATGTAGTAATACACATCTTCTTGATTTTGCACCATGCGGCGCATGCCTTCTTGAATAATCACCGCAAGCTCGTAGCCAAATGTTGGGTCGTAAGACACGCAATTGGGAATCGTTGCAGACATTAAATGGCTGTGGCCATCTTCATGTTGTAAGCCTTCGCCGTTCAATGTGGTACGGCCAGCAGTTGCACCTAGAACAAAGCCCCGAGCACGTGAGTCGCCCGCAGCCCAAGCTAAGTCACCAATACGTTGGAAACCAAACATTGAGTAGAAGATGTAGAACGGAATCATTTGTGTGCCGGTAACGCTGTAAGCAGTCGCCGCAGCAATCCATGATGAGAACGCGCCAGCTTCATTAATGCCTTCTTCCAAAATCTGGCCGTCTTTTGATTCTTTGTAGTACATCACTTGATCGTTATCTTGTGGCTCGTACAATTGGCCAGCAGAGGAGTAAATACCCAATTGACGGAACATGCCTTCCATACCAAATGTGCGCGCTTCGTCAGGCACGATAGGCACAATATATTTGCCGATTTGTTTGTCGCGCACCAATGTGGAAAGAATACGCACGAATGCCATCGTGGTTGAGATTTCACGCTCGCCAGTAGCTGTAAGCATGTTTTCGAATGCTGAAAGTTCAGGCACAACTAGTTCATTGCCTTTACGGCGGCGTGCTGGCACAGAGCCACCCATCGCTGCGCGGCGTTCCGCCATATAAACCATTTCTGGTGAATCTGCAGCTGGTCTGTAGAAAGATAAGCTTTCTACTTGTTCGTTTGTCAATGGCAAATCAAAGCGGTCACGGAAGGCTTTTAATGAATCGATGTCCATGCTCTTTTGTTGGTGCGTCGTGTTTTGCGCTTCACCCGCATCACCCATGCCGTAACCTTTAACCGTCTTCGCCAAGATCACGGTTGGTTGGCCTTTGTGCTGTGTGGCTGCTGCGTAAGCTGCGTAAACTTTATGAGGGTCGTGACCGCCACGGTTTAAGCGCCAGATGTCTTGGTCTGACATTGCTGCGACCATTTCCTTCAATTGCGGATACTTGCCGAAGAAGTGTTCACGCGTGTAGGCGCCGCCCTTAGCTTTAAAGTTTTGGTATTCGCCGTCCACGCACTCTTCCATACGCTTTTTGAGTAATCCATCTTTATCCATGGCAAGAAGTGGGTCCCAATAAGAGCCCCAGATCACTTTCAATACGTTCCAACCAGAGCCGCGGAAATCAGATTCTAATTCTTGGATGATTTTGCCGTTGCCGCGCACAGGGCCATCAAGACGTTGTAAGTTACAGTTAATGACAAAAATTAGATTGTCTAATTTCTCACGTGAGGCGAGTGAAATCGCGCCTAATGATTCAGGCTCATCCATTTCACCATCTCCGCAGAACACCCAAACTTTACGGTCTGACGTATCTGCAATACCGCGGTCATGTAGATATTTTAAGAAGCGCGCTTGGTAAATGCCTTGCAATGGACCTAGGCCCATAGAAACGGTTGGGAATTGCCAAAAGTCAGGCATGAGCCAAGGATGTGGATAGCTTGATAAGCCATTGCCGCCTGTTTCTTGACGGAAGTTATCCATTTGATCTTCAGTTAAGCGACCTTCTAAGAATGCACGCGCATAAACGCCAGGGGATGAGTGGCCTTGGAAGAATATTAAGTCTCCGCCGAATTTATCGTTTGCTGCGCGGAAGAAGTGGTTAAAGCCCACGTCATATAAAGTTGCGGCAGATTGGAAGCTGGCAAT